>DATBIZ010000337.1:0-13516 GCA_036556645.1 Vicinamibacteria bacterium
ACGGTCCGGGCCGCGGCGAATACCGGCGCGGCGAGCAACGGCGTGACGGGCGCATAGATGGACACGCGGCGCCCGCCCACGGTCCGGGCGAACGGCTCCACGACCTCGGGGTACTCGTCGAGGTCGAAGTCGCTCTCCTGAGCCAGGCTCGCCGCGGTGTACTCGTTCGCGCGGGTGTCGCCGGCGCCGATCGGCCGGCCGTTGGCGAGCAGCAGCAGGAAGACCGCGAGCCCGAGCAGCACCGCCTCGAGCGGGGCGGGGCCGGTGGGCCGCCCCCGCCACTCCTCCTGCGGCTCGACCGGTTCCGGCGCCCGGACGGCCATCGCGGCTAGGGCGAGGGCGGGCTCGGAGCGGCGGGCGAGGCGGACGGCGCCGCGTCCGCCGGCGGCAGCCCGCGGCCGCGCTGGTAGTGATCCACCGCGCGTGCGTGCTCGGCCAGCGTGCGGCTGAAATGGTGCGAGCCGTCGTTCCGGCTGACGAAGTACAGCTCCTCCGACGCCGCGGGGTTGAGCACGGCGCGGATGGACTCGAGGCCGGGCGAGGCGATCGGGCCCGGCGGCAGCCCGGGATGGCGGTAGGTGTTGTACGGCGAGTCGATCGCCAGGTCGCGCTTGCGGATGTTGCCGTCCCAGGAGCCGGCCTTGCGCATCGCGTAGATCACGGTCGGGTCGGTCTGCAGCGGCATGCGCCGCCGCAGGCGGTTCAGGAACACCGCCGCCACGCGCGGGCGCTCCGCGGGCACCGCCGTCTCCAGCTCCACCAGCGAGGCGAGCGTGACCACCTCGCGCAGCGTGTAGCCGCTGCGCTCCACCGCGGGCAGCTCCGGCGTGACCTTGCGGCGGAACCGGTCCACGGCCTGCCGCGCCACCAGCGCCGGCGCGTCCGCGCGCGGGGGCACCTCGTAGGTGTCCGGGAAGAGGTAGCCCTCGAGGTCCTTCGCCTGGGCGTCGAGGTCGGCGATCGGCGCGGGATCGCGCGCCACGGCCAGGAACGGCGCGCTGGGCAGCCCCTGCGCGGCGACGATCTGGGCCATCTCCTCCAGGTTGCGTCCCTCGGGGAACGTGACGAACCGCCGCACCACGTCGCCCTTCGCCATCTTCTCCACGATGTCGGTCAGCGAGAGGCGGCCCGAGAGCTCGTATTCGCCCGCCTGCAGCCGGCCCGCGGCGCCGCGCTCCAGCACCAGGAAGCGGAAGACCTCCGGATGCCGCACGAGGCCCAGCGCGTGGAGCTGCCGCCCGATCTGGCGCACTCCGGTCCCCGGAGCGATCACCACGCGCTGCGGAGGGTCGGAGGCCGAGCGCACGGGCCACCGCGTCTCGTGGAGCCAGGCGCCGAACGCGATCGCGCCCAGCACGACGAGGAACAGGAGCCGCCGCAAGGGATGGTCAGGCCGTGGACTTCCGGCCCTCGGCTTCGGCGAGCTTCCGGTAGTCGAGGTAGTTCTGCAGGATCAGGATCGCGGACACCTTGTCCACGAGCGCGCGGCGCTCGCGGCGCGAGCGCTCGCCCTCGATCAGGGCCTGGTTGGCGACCACGGAGGTGAACCGCTCGTCCCAGGGCACGACCGGCACCTTGACCGCCGCGCGCAGCGACTCCATGAAGGCGATCACCTTCTGGGCCTGGGGGCCGAGCGAGCCGTCGAGCTTGCGCGGCAGCCCGACCACGACCTCGACCGCGTCGTGCGCGCGCACCAGGTCCACGATCGCCTTGACGTCCTTCCGGGGGCCGACGCGCCGGATCGTCTCCAGCCCGCTCGCCAGCGTGGCCGTCTCGTCCGAGAGCGCCACGCCGATCAGCTTGTCGCCGACATCGAGGCCCAGATGCCGCACGCGCCTGAGTATACCTTGACTGCCCGGAGCCCCTCTGCCATGCTTCGCGCGCCTTCCGCGAGAAAGAGCCCGCATGCCCGAGGTGCCCAAGTACAAGGTGTTGCACGAGTTGGGCTCCGGGGGGATGGGCCACGTCTACAAGGGGCTCGTGATCGGCCAGGCCGGCTTCCAGCGGCCGGTCGTGATGAAGCAGCTCCGCGACGCGCACGACCCGAGCCACGTGCAGCTCTTCGTGGAGGAGGCGCGGCGTTACGCGCTGCTCGACCACGAGAACATCGGCCGCATCTTCGACTTCGAGAAGGTCGGCAACGACATGTGCATCGTGCTCGAGTACATCGACGGCTGGACCGTGGTGGACTACCTCGAGAAGCACCGCTCGCTCGGGAGGCTGCCCGACGTCGAGCTGTCCGTGTTCATCACCAGCCGGGTCTGCCGGGGTCTGCAGTACGTGTTCGAGCGGGCGGCCATCGTCCACCGCGACGTCAGCCCCAGCAACATCATGATGACGCGCGAGGGGACGGTGAAGCTGATCGACTTCGGCATCGCCACCCGCAGCGGCACGCGGGACGAGAGCCTGGCCGGCAAGCCCGCCTACATGGCCCCGGAGATGGTGCTCGAGCTGCGCGCGGACAACCGCAGCGACCTGTTCAGCCTGGGGTCGGTGCTCTTCGAGATGTTGACCCTCGACCGGCTGTTCAAGGGCGAGTCCGCGGCCGACATCCTCGAGCAGGTGATCTCCGGCCATCCCCCCTCGCCGCGCGACCTCAACCCGGGCATCCCGGACGGGGTGATGGCGATCCTGCGGCGGGCGCTGCAGCGGGATCCCTCCCGGCGGTTCGGCTCGGCCGGCGAGATGGGCGAGGCCTGCGAGCACTTCCTCTACGACAAGGGCTACGGGCCGACGAACCTGACCCTGAAGCAGTACCTGCACGACCTGTTCGCCTCGGACGAGCTGGCGGTGCCGGAGTCCGCGCTGGAGCCGATCGACGACACCGCGATGACGCTCGACCGCAGCGACCAGACGCCGATGACCGGCGGGCCGCCGCGCGATGCCACCGCCTTCGCCTCCGGGTCCCGGCCCGCCGGCACGCCCGCACGCGAGCGGCGGACGCGGCCGCGCACCCGCGCGCGCTAGGCGGGCGGGGGGTCCGGGAGCAGGAGACCGGCCGCGAGGTAGACCGGCACCGCGGCCACGAGCAGGGCCGAGATGCCCCAGGTCATCGAGACCGCGACGCTGAGGATCGGCGCCACCACCGAGAAGATCCCGTTGACGCCCCAGGCCCAGGGCACGAACGGCTGCGCGGAGCCCTTCAGCCGGTCGAGCCCCGCCGGGAAGAACGTGCCGAGCAGCACGCCGATCGGCAGCACCAGCGCGAACACCACCGCCACGCGCGCCGCGAAGGGCCATCCGACCAGGGCCGAGAGCCGGGGCAGCGCCAGCAGGTGCGCGGCGAGCACCACGCCCGCCAGCGCGTAGGCCGCGAAGCGCTGGCCGCCCAGCGCGCGCACGAGGCGCGCCGAGGCCAGGGAGCCGAGGCCGGTGAAGAGCAGCAGCGCGGCCAGCACCACGGAGAGCGCGTAGTTGGGGTGGCCCAGGAAGAGGCCGAACTTCTGGATCAGCGCCATCTCGATCGCCATGAAGCCGAGCCCGATCGCGGCGAAGTAGGCCGCGTAGCGCCCGGCGTGCCGGGCGCGGAGCCCGTGCCCGGCCCGCGCGCGCAGCGGCAGGTAGACGCACGCGGCCGCGGCCAGGCCGGTGGTCGCCAGCAGCAGCAGCAGGCCGTAGTCCATCACCGGCACCGTGGCCGCCACCAGCGGGTCGCGCGAGAAGAGGTGCCACCAGTACGAGAAGCGGAAGAAGAACGGCCGGTCGTCCTCGGGCGGCCGGATGTCGAAAGGGTACGCGGCCACGAACGCGCGCTCCCGCCCCGGGTCGTCCAGGTCCAGGAACATCCGGTACGCGCTGGGCGGCCCGCCCAGGCGGGGCGCGGCGGAGACCGCGAAGTAGGGGTTGGCGCCGGCCCAGCGCGCCACGCGCGCCTCCTCCTCGGCGGTGAAGGGCGTCTTCTTCACGAGCAGGGCGGTGAAGAGGCCGTTGGTCGCGGTCACCGTGATCACGTGCTCGCGCGGGCGGGCGGCGCCGGCGCGGCGCAGCGCGGCCACCGCGGTGACGAGCGCCTTCAGCATCTCGCGCGGCGGCCGGTACTCCTGCCGCATCATGTTGAGGATCCCGTCGGGGGCCAGCCGCGACAGGTACAGGTCGAACGCCTCCGCCGAATAGAGGTAGTTCTCGGAGAAGACGTGGGCGGCGGCGGGCGTGCCGCTCACCGAGTCCACCCCCGAGAGCTGCAGCACGTCGAACGGCCCTTCGCGCGTGCTGAGCACGTGCCGCCCCTCGCCGGTCAGCAGCTCCACGCGCGGGTCGCGCACCCAGTGCCGGAAGTAGTCGCGGTAGACGTGGCGGACGACGTCCACCGACGCCGCGTTGACCTCGACCGCGGTGACCTGCGCGGCGTCGAAGAACAGCGCGGTCAGGAGGTCGAAGCCGCCGCCCACCCCGATCACGGCCACGCGCGGCCGCGGCACCGAGCTGGCCCGGTAGGCGGCGGCGTAGAGCGTGCGGTCGATGCCGGCCAGCGACTCGCGCCGGCCGTCGTAGCGCACGGCGTAGGTGAACGCGTTGTTGTTCTGGGTGAGCACGCGCTCGAAGCGCGCGAGGAACGCGCGGTCGTCGCCGATCAGCGCCGGCCAGAGCAGCGCGTCCGGCTCCGGCGGGGGCATCCGGCTCACCTCGATGCGCGCGATGCCGTCCCAGGCCACGTGCTCGAGGACGTGGCCGCTGGCCGGGTCCTGCGTGGCGGCCAGCATCGAGCCGGCCGGGTAACGCATGCGGAACACGCGGTCGGTGCCGGCCAGGGCCACCGCGGCCAGCACGAGGGCGGCCGCCGCCGCCAGCGCGCGCACGGGGGGGGTGCGCGGGCGGCCGAGGAGCACCACGCCCGCCAGCCACAGCGCGCAGGCGGCGAGCGCGGCCCGCTCCGCCCCCAGGGCGGCGATGGCCGGGATCACCGCGAACGCGCCGGCCGCGGAGCCCAGCAGGTCGAACGCGTAGATCGCGCGCGCGGGCAGCCGCGGGTGCGAGAGCAGCGCGCCGAGCACGAGCCCGCAGAAGGTGAACGGCACCGCGTACACGAGCGCCAGCGGCACCGAGCGCAGGAAGCTCCACACGAACTCGCTCCGCGACTGCGCCCACTGCGCGCCGGCCGGCGCGGCGTAGAAGACCGCCGAGGCGGCCACGAAGCTGAGCGCGCAGAGGGCGGCGCAGGCGGCGGCGAAGTCGTCGAGCCGGGCCAGCGCGCGCGGCAGCAGGCGCAGCAGCATCACGCCCGAGACCGCGAAGCCGAGCATGGTCAGCGAGATCACCAGGAACGCGTAGTTGTTGACCAGCTTGACCGAGACCATCCGGTGCACGAGCACCTGCAGGGTCAGGGTGACGAAGGCGGTCAGGAAGGCGAGGGCGGCCGGGCGCGCCCACGGCTCCGCGGCGGGCTCCCGGCGCGGCCGCGGGGAGGACGAGACGGGGGCGGCGCTCACCGGGCGAGCGGCCGCACGCTGATCTCCTTGAAGTAGACGACCTCGTCCCGGCCGTGGTTCTGCAGCCCGACGTAGCCCTCGGCGGGCCGCGGGCCGCGGTCGGGCTCGTACCACTTCCGCTTCGGCGGCACCGCCTGCCCTTCGGTGTAGTCGGTGACCTTCACCCCGTTGAGCGTCACCACGGTGCGCGGGCCGTCCAGCGCGACCTCGAGCACGTTCCAGTCGCCCGGTTTCGCCGCGGCGGCCAGCCGCCGGGTCAGCGAGTACAGCGAGCCGGTGCCGTGATGCTCGTCGCCGGCGTCGTTGATCTGCACCTCGTATCCGCGGTTGACCGGCATCCACGGCTCGGTCGGCCGGTCCGGGATCCGGATGAACACGCCCGCGTTGCTCTCCTGTGCCGCGGGCTTGTAGACCACGCGCAGCACCTCGCGGCCGATCTTGCGGGGCGCGTAGTAGAGCAGGCCCATGCCGCCCTCGGTCTTCAGCACGCCGCCCTCGACCACGAAGCGGCCGGGGCCCACGTGCTCCCAGCCCGTCAGGTCGCGGCCGTTGAAGAGCGGCGTGGCCTGGTCGGCCGCGCCGGCGAGCGCCGCCGACGCGAGGGCGAGTGCGATCGTCGAGGCCGCCCGACAGGGATGGCGCACGCGAGGGCTCCTTCGAAGCGGCCGGCCGCGCCGGCCGCGCTCATTGTAGACGCGGCGGGCGCGCACGCTAGAATCCAGCCTTCTCCGGATGCCGGCGCCCTCCCCCGCTCCCCGCGCGGCCCTGCTCCTCGCCCTCCTCCTCCCGCTCGCCTGCGCGGAAGGCCCGCGTGGCGGCCCGCCGCGGCGCCGGGCCGCCCAGCGCGTCGCCGTGATCGGGTTCGACGGCATGGACCCGACGCTGGCCCGGCGCTTCATGGCCGAAGGGAAGATGCCGAACCTCCAGCGGCTCGCGGCGGGCGGGACCTTCGCCACGCTGGCCTCGACGCAGCCGTCCGAGTCGCCGACGGCCTGGTCGAGCTTCGCGACCGGCGTGAACCCCGGCAAGCACGACGTCTACGACTTCCTGGTGCGCGACCTCGCCACCTACCTTCCCGACTTCGCGATGGTGAAGTACGAGCCGCCCCGGTTCCGGTGGGGGCTGTTCCAGACGCGGCCCCCGCGGGCGGTCTCCACGCGCGGCGGCACGTCCTTCTGGGTGCACGCCGGGCGCGACGGGGTGCCCGCGCTGGTGCTGACGGTGCCGGTGACGTTCCCGCCGGAGCACGTGCCGCACGGGCGCATGCTCTCCGGCCTGCCCCTGCCGGACGTGCGCGGCACGCTGGGCACGTTCCTCTTCTGGGGCACGGACCTCAGCTCGTTCGAGGAGGGCGCGGCGGAGTTCGGCGGGTTCCTGAAGCGGCTCGCGTTCGAGGACGGGGTGGCGCGGACGCAGGTGAAAGGGCCGGAGAACCCGCGGCTGCGCGCGGAGGAGGACGCGCTGCGCGCGCGGCAGCGCGCGGGGTCCCTCGACGACGGCGGGCGCGCGCGCCTGGAGGCGCTCGCCACGGGCAAAGACGTGCAGGTGCCGCTGACCCTGCGCTGGACGGAGGGCGCGGCCACCGTGGACCTCGAGGTCCAGGGCACGCGGCTCTCCCTGCGCGCCGGCGAGTGGAGCCCCTGGGTGCCCCTGACCTTCGCGGTCACCCCGTTCGTACGCATCCACGGCATGACGCAGTTCCACCTCGTGCGCGCGGACCGCGACGTGCAGCTCTACGCCTCGCCCGTGAACTACGACCCGCGGCAGGAGCCGGCCTTCCCGCTCTCCCACCCCGAGGGCTACGCCTCCGAGCTGGCGGAGGCGCTCGGCGTCTTCCGGACGCTGGGCTGGGCGGAGTCGGCGGACAAGGCGCTGCAGGAGGGACGGCTGGACGAGGCCGCGTTCCTCTACGACGCCGACCGCGCGTTCGACGACCGCCAGCGGCTGATCCTGGCCGGCGCCGCGCGCGACGACTGGGACCTGCTGGTGGCGGCGGTGGAGACCACCGACCGCGTGTCGCACATGATGTGGCGGCTGATCGACCCGCGGCACCCGATGCACGACGCGGCGCTGGCCGCGCGCCACGGCGACGCGATCGAGAAGGTGTACCGGCGCGCGGACGACCTGGTGGGACAGGTGCAGCAGCGGATGCCGCCCGGCACGGTGCTGCTGGTGATGTCCGACCACGGCTTCCACTCGTTCCGCCGCAGCGTGAACCTGAACACGTTCCTGGCGCAGCACGGCTACCTCGTGTTCCAGGGACAGGGGGCGGCGCCGCCGGCCGACCCGGGCGCGCTGGCCGGGCGCGGCCGCTTCTTCGAGGGCGTGGACTGGGCGCGGACGCGCGCCTACGCGCTGGGGCTCGGCCAGATCTACCTCAACCTGCGCGGCCGCGAGGCGCAGGGCATCGTGGCGGAGGGCGCGGAGTACGCCGCGCTGCAGGAGGAGATCGCGGGCAAGCTGCTGGCCCTGCGCGACCCGGCCAGCGGCGCGCCGGTGATGCGCGCGGTGTACCGCCGCGACGAGGTCTACCGCGGGCCGTACCTGCGGAACGCGCCGGACCTGCAGGCGGGCTTCGACGAGGGCTACCGGGTGGGCTGGCACGACACGACCGGGGGCATAGAGCGCGCGGTGGTCGAGGACAACCAGCGGCGCTGGAGCGGCGACCACTGCGCGACGGCGGCCGAGATCAGCGGCGGCGTGCTGTTCGCGAACCGCCGGCTGGACACGGCGTCGCCGAGCATCCTCGACCTCGCCCCGACGGTGCTGAAGCTGCTGGGCGTGCCGCTGCCCGCGGACCTCGACGGACGTCCGCTGCTGTGAGGCACCCCACCGCGGCTCCGATCGCGCTCGCCACCCTGATCGCCGCGGCCTCGGCCGGCCACCCGGCATCGCCGCCCGCCCAGGCGCCGGCCACGGAGGCCGCCGACGAGCGGCTGAGGCGGGTCCAGCAGCGGCGCCAGGACCTCGCGCGCGAGCTCGAGCGCATGCGCGGCGCCGCGCGCAGCCTGCTCGGACAGGTCGAGCGGCTGGAGGTCGAGGTACGGCTGCGCGGCGAGGAGCTGCGGGAGGCCCAGCTCGTGCTCCAGCGCACGAACCAGCAGCTCGAGGCGACGGTCAAGCGCCTGCGCGCGCTGGAAGCGTCGCTGGCCCGCGCGAAGCCGGTGCTGGCGGCGCGCGCCCGCGCGCTCTACAAGCTGGGCGAGCTGAGCTACCTGCGCCTGCTGCTCTCCGTGGATCGGCCGTCCGACTTCTTCAACGGGTACCGGTTCGTGACCGCGCTGGCCCGCAAGGACCGCGAGCACCTGGCCCGGTTCCGCGCCGACATGCGCGCGCTCACGGAGAGCCGCGTCGAGCTCGAGAAGAAGACGGCGGAGGCGTTCGCGATGCGCGCCGGCCTGGAGCGCGCGCGCCGCAACCTGGAGGCGGACCGCGTGCGCAAGACGAAGCTGCTCACGGAGCTGGTGCAGAGCAAGGAGACCAACGCCGCGTACCTGCAGGAGCTGGAGCAGGCGGAGGCGCAGCTCGGCGACCTGCTGCGGCGCGGCGGGCCGGGGCACGTCGCGGTGCCGATGGGGGCGTTCAGGGGGGAGCTGCCCTGGCCCGCGGCCGGACGCGTCCGGCGCTCGTTCGGCAAGCACAAGCACCCGCAGTTCGACACCTACACGGTCCAGAACGGCATCGACCTCGACGCGCCGGAGGACACGCCGGTGCGCGCGGTGCACGAGGGCACCGTCGTGTACGCGGACCGCTTCCGCGGGTACGGCCTGCTGGTGATCCTGGAGCACGGCCGGCACCACACGCTCTACGCGCACCTGGCCGAGGCGGCCGTGCAGCCCGGCCAGACGCTGCCCGCGGGCGCACTCGTCGGCACCGTCGGCAGCACCGGCCTCGAGGGCGCGGGCCTCTACTTCGAGCTGCGCACCGACGGCAGGCCGGAGGATCCGCTCGGCTGGCTGAAGAAACGATGATGTCGCGCCGCTCGGTCCGGCTCGGTTCCCCTAGCGCGGCTTCTTGCGCGGCTCCAGGCCGCACATCAGGAGCAGGTTCGACAGCACGCGCCGGTCGGAGAGGTCGCCCATCACCCAGGCGCGCGGCTCGGGCGAGCGCTTGACCAGCGTCGGCGAGAACACGATGCCGTCCTCCTCGGCACGTGCGGGCTCCTGGGCGAGGTCGCAGATCGTGAGCTTCACCTGCGACGGCGGGAAGCCGGCCAGCACGCGCTCGAGGTTCCGCTTCGCCTTCAGGGACGACGGCCAGGGCAGGGTGAGGTAGAGCGTCAGCTGCACCGGGTCCGCCGCCTCCGCGGCGGGCCCCGCGGTCGGCCGCGCCGCGCCCGGCGCGGCGGTGGCCACCGCGCGCAGCAGCCGCGACAGGTCCAGCGGCTTCGGGATGAGCTGCCCGGGCTCCACGCCGATGGGGTCCGGCTGTCCCGAGAGCACCAGCGTCGCCGTACCCGCGAGCAGGCCCTCGCGACGCGCCTCCTGGAAGAGGGCGGCCGCGTTCTTGTCCGGCAGGCCGTAATGGCCGATCACCACGTCGAATCGCGATCGGCGCAGGGTGTCCAGCGCCTCCGCGGCCGATGAGCAGCGCTCGACCGCGTAGCCCTCCGCCCGCAGCGCCAGCCCGATCACCTCGCCGCTGTCGTCGTTCTCGTCGACCAGCAGGATCCGGGGACCGGACACCGCGTGGCTCGCCGCGCCGCTCAGGCGCTCACGGGCGGCTTGGGCGGGACGTCGCCCTCCCGCCGCTCCTTGCCCCATGGCGGGGGCATCTTCTCGATCGACAGGCCGCCCTGCGCGATGCGCAGGCTGTAGGGGTGGGTATCGTGCGCGCCGCCGCGGAGCTTGATCACCCGCACGGAGCGCTGCAGCTCGTACTCGTCGACGGAGTAGTCGAGGCTGAGGATCGCGTCCGCGATGGTGGAGAGGTACGGCGCGGTGTGCTCCGCCGAGGCGCCACCGGTGACCGTCTGCGTGAGCAGGGCGCTGCGGCCGTGCTTGCGGAGCAGCGCCGCCACGCCGATCATGAACTGCCGGAACCCCTTCTCGGACGAGGCGTGCTCGATGGACGAGATGCTGTCGAGCACGATCAGCGAGGGGTCGAACTCCTCCATGTGCAGCCGGAAGTGCACCAGCAGGTCCTCGAGGCTCATCGCCTCCGGGTACCGGCAGATCACCTGGAGGGTGCCCGACTCCTCGGCCTCCTGCATGGGCATGCCGATCTGGGCGAAGTTCCGCAGCAGGATCGGCCGCGGCTCCTCGAACCCGTAGTACACGACGCGCTCGCCCCGCTGCGCGCCGGCGCGCGCGTACAGCCCCGCCAGCATGGTCTTGCCGCTGCCGGTGGGGCCCCGCACGATCGTGATCGAATCGCGCACCAGGCCGCCGCCGAGCATGGCGTCGAGCCCGGGGAACCCGCTGGAGTAGCGTTCGATGTCGCCGGTCGGGGGCCGGTCCTCGGCGTCCAGCGGGAAGATGGCCAGCCCGCGCGCGGTGATCGTGGACGGGTACTCGCCCTTGTAGTGGGGGCTGCGGCGGTACTTGTTGACCTCGATCGAGCGCCGGCGCCGCGACCCGTCCGGGATGTTGCGCAGGATGACCACCGCGTCGCACACGTAGTCCTCGACGCCGAGGGTGGTGAGCCGTTCGCCGTAGTCGGACGGCGCCTCGGCCAGGATGATCGCGGTCAGCTCCATCTTGCGCAGCGCGAACACGAGCTGGAAGAACAGGTTCCGCAGCACGTTGTCCGCGGGCCGCGGGCTGAAGAGCGCGGTGGCGGAGTCCAGCACGATCAGCCGCGCGCCGGTGCGCTTGACCAGGGCCTGGATGCGGTGGATCAGCCCGGAGACGTCGTAGTCCCCGCTCACCATCACGGGGCCGTCCATCGGCTGCGTGGCGTCCGAGATGTGGAGCTTGCCCTCGCGCATCAACCCCGAGATGCCGAGGCCGAGCGAGTCGCCGCTGACCACCAGGTCCCCCGGCGACTCCTCCACCGCGATCAGCAGCCCCGTGACGCCGCGCGCGGCCTGATAAGCCAGCGTCTGCAGTCCCAGGATCGTCTTGCCCGTGCCGCTGCGCCCGACCACCAGCGTGGAACGCCCCTCGGGCAGCCCGCCGTAGGTGAGCACGTCGAGGCCAGGGACGCCGGTGGCGACCTTCCGGATGCCCTGGCCCGTCGTGCCGGGGGGCGAGGGCTCGGCTGCGCCGGTGCTCATGGCGAGGGCTCCAATCCGCAGACGTGCAGGAGGTCCATCAGCATGGCACCGTCGCCGAGGTCCCCGAGCACCCAGCTCGCCACCCCGCCGCACCGGGTCACCAGCGTCGGGGTGAACACGACGTGGTCGGCCTCGCCGCGCGCGGGATCCTGGCCCACGTCGCAGATCTCGAGCCGCACGCGGTCGGGCTCGAAGCGGGCGAGGGCGGACTCCAGGTGGCGGCGCGCGCGCAGCGACGCCGGCGAGTCGGAGCTGACGTAGAGCACCAGCTCCACCGGGGCCGGCGCCTCGCGCGCCTCCGACGCACCGCGGGCGGGCGCGCCCGGGTGCGCGGTGACGACCGCGGTGGCGGCGCTCCGCTGTCCGGTCGAGGGCTCGGTGTGCCGTTCCATCGAGGGTGGTTCCGAAAATCCAATGTAGCACGCGAAAAAGGGGCCCCGGGGGAAATGACCCTATAATTCCCTCATGAGCCCTCGTTCTCGCCTGCTCGTCGCCCTCGTCTCCACCGCGCTCACCGGATACATCCTGCTCGGCTCGCTGCTCGGCCGCGTCCTCGGCGACTCCACCTACGGGCAGCTCGCGCTGTTCAACGAGGTGGTGCGGCTGGTGCTGGAGGCCTACGTCGAGCCGGTCAACGTGGACCGCGCGCTCGCGGGCGCCCGCCTGGGCCTCACCGAGGCGCTCGACGGCGACAGCTTCTACCTCGACGCCGATTCGTTCCGCGCCTGGCAGCAGCCGGCGAAGGACAACGACGCGGACGTGGGGCTGCTGCTGACGCGCCGGCTGGGCTTCCTGATGGTGGTGGCCCCGCGTGCGGGCTCGCCCGCGGACAAGGCCGGCGTGCGGCCCGGGGACGTGATCAAGTCCATCGACGCGCGGCACACCCGCCCCCTGGCGCCGTTCGTGGGACAGCAGCTCCTGCGCGGCGCGCCCGGGTCCACGGTCAAGCTGACCCTGCTGCGCGCCGGCAGCGACCCGATCGAGCTGAGCCTCGTGCGGGAGCGGCTGGCGCCCGCCCCGGTCAAGGGGCGCGTGGTCGAGCCGGGGACCGGCTACGTGAAGGTGCCGGAGTTCTCGCCGCGCGTGGCCGACGAGGTGCGCGGCGAGATCGAGACCCTGCGGCGCGCGGGAGCGCGGCGGCTGGTCCTCGACATGCGCGGCGCCGCGTTCGGCGCGCCCGCGGACGGGGCGAGGGTCGCGGAGCTGTTCCTGAAGGGCGGGGTCGTGGCCAAGCTCTCCGGGACCAAACACGCCGAGGAGGTGCTCGGCGCCGACCCGGCGCGCAGCGCCTGGGAGCTTCCGGTCGCCGCGCTGGTGGACACGGGCACCGCCGGCGCCGGTGAGCTGGTGGCGGCGGCGCTGCTCGACGCGGGCCGCGGCGAGGTGGTCGGCCAGCGCACCTTCGGCCGCACGCCGTTCCAGAAGGCGGTGCCGCTGCCGGAGGGCGGCCTGGTGGTGACCGTCGCCAGGTACTCCTCGCCGAAGGGCACCGCGATCCACGGCAAGGGTGTGGAGCCCAGCGTGCCCGTGGAGCTGCCGGACGAGGAGGAAGAGGAGACGGGCGCATCCGCCGCGCCGCGCGACGTGGTGCTCGACAAGGCGCTCGAGGTGCTGAAGCAGGGCGCCGCCCAGAAGAAGGCGGCCTGACGCCCGGCCGGCCGTGAACCGGGCCGAGATCGTGGCGCGCATCGCGCGCGACTCGGGGCTGACCAAGGCCGACGCGGACCGCGCGCTCGGCGCCTTCCTCGACAACGTTTCCCGCTCGCTGAAGAAGGGCGAGAAGGTGAAGCTCGTCGGCTTCGGGGTCTTCGACGTCTATCGCCGCAAGCCGCGCCTGGGCCGGGATCCCTACAGCGGAACGCCGATCAAGATC
>DATBIZ010000338.1:0-2432 GCA_036556645.1 Vicinamibacteria bacterium
GCGGATCTCGAGGGCTTTCACCCCGGCCAGGCTGCCGTCGTACGTGCCGGCGGCCGTGGCGGTGGGCGTTGCCGGAGCGGCCTTCACCTCCCCGCTCCGGGGCCCGACCGGTGCCACCGGCTGAACGGTCGTCGGGCCCACCGCTGCCGCGGTCGGCGTGGGCTTCGGCGACGGCGCCTGGGCCTCGACCGCGACCGCCAGGCACGCCAGCCACCACCAGGCCCTGGGTCTCATCGCTCCCTCCTCAGGGAATCACGCGGACGACGTCGCGCGCCTGGAACGGGACGCCGCCGATCGTGCCGGTGATCCAGATCGGCACCGCTTCGCCGAGGGGCAGCCGCCGCGCGACGGCGTCGCGGTCGAACTTCAACGTGAGCCGCTCGCCGTGCGCCTTCACCACGCGTACGGGCTTCAGCGTGCCGTTCAGCCGGACACCCTCCGTCGCGACGCACGCCGCCGCCACGCCCGCGCGGAACGTCAGCTCGGCCTGCACGTATTCTCCCTTGCTGCGCCGGTTCAGCGTTCGCGGCGTCACGCGCAGATCCACCACGAGGTCCGCGACCACCAGCGGCGCCACGCCCGCGAACTCGGAGCCGGCGCTCCACCCCGTCACGCTCAGCTCGTTGATCCCGATGCGCAGGTGCGTCCGCACACCGGCGAGGAGGAAGCGCAGCTCCCGCTCCATCACGCCGTCGCGGTCGCGATCGACGAGGCGGTCGTAGCGGGGATCCGGCGGCACCGAACCCGCGAGACGGACGGACGCACGCGCGATCGCGGATGGGTCGTGCGCGGGCGGCAGCTCGATCGTGGCGTAGATCCAGGCCGCGCAGCCCCATCGGGAGTCGGCCGCCGGTACCAGGCACTCGCCGGCCAGCGCGTCCGGCGACAACGAGACCTGCGCGGCCAGCACGCCTGGCCGCGGCGTCGCCGCGACCTCGGCGGACGGCCGGCTCTCGAAGCGCGCGTCGGTGGCGGTCACGACGTAGAAGACCGTGATGCCGTTGGCGCGGCCGGTGTCGCGGAAACGGGGCTGGGCCACTCCGGCCACGGGGGCATAGGGGCCGCCGCTCACCTCCGCGCGGTAGACGCGGTAACCGGTGACGTCGGCCTCTTCGCTGGCGGTCCAGGTGAGCGTCACCTCGCCGTCACCCGGCACCGCCGTCAGCCCGGCCGGCGCTGCGGGCGGAAGGTCCACCCGCACCGAGAAATGGGTGCTCGGCGTCCACGGACCAGGCTGCTCGCCGTCGTCCGCGCGCGACCGCCAGGCGTATCGGCCATCGGCCAGCTCCGCCGAAGGTTCCCACGCCGTGGTGCCCGCGCCCTCGGCGACGTCCCGCACGCTTTCGACCAGCGCCGAGCCACCCTCCTCGGCCTCGCGGTACAACTCGAACGCGTACGCCAGCAGGAGCTGGTCCGGGCTGACGGCGTTCGCCACCACCAACACCACCCGCGGCTCCTCGAGCACGGCCCCTTCCGCCGGTTGCAGCGGAGACGGAGAGGTCGGCGGATCGCGGACCGCGTTCACGCGGAAGCGCCAGGTGTCGGTCCACGGTCCGGCGGTCTGCCCATCGTGAGCGCGTGCGCGCCAGGAGAACAGGCCGTTCTCGGTCAGCGGGCTCGGCACCGCCCAGGCGGTGTCCAGCGCGCCCGCGGCGACCCCGGCCACGGCCGCGACGAGCATGCCGTCCGCGTCGCGCAGCTCGAACTCGTAGGTCAGCGTGTCGTCCTCGGGGTCGCTCGCGTTCCGGACGCGCAACACGGGCTGGGCCGTGGTGACGATCTGGAGATCGGCCGGCTCCAACGGCTGCGTCGCGCGCGGCGCGCCGTTGTCCACGCTGACGAAGAAGCTCGCGCCGGCCCACGGTCCGAGCGCGTGGCCGTCGGAGGCCGCCGCCCGCCAGTAGTAGCGCGTGTCCTCCTCCAGCGGGGCGCCCGGCGTCCAGGACGTCTCCGATGGCCCCTCCGGCACGCCCGGCGAGATCAGCCGCACGGGCGAGTCGAACGCAGGCGAGCGGTCGATCTCGAAGCGGTACGTGAGGGCGGCTCCCTCTGGATCGGCCGCGTTCGCGACCACCAGCTCCGGCGCCAGGGACCGCACGTGAGCGTCCCCCAGCGGGCGCAGAGGCGTGGGCGCGGACGGCGGCTCGTCGGTCGTGTCCACGAGGAACCAGACCGGCGAGGACCACGGCGAGTGGCTGCCGCCGTCCCACGCGCGCACGCTCCAGTGGTGGACGACGTTCTCGGCCAGCGTGACCGGCACGCGCCAGCTCGTGAACGAAAGGCCGGCCGGCACACCCGACGCGGACACCAGCACCGTCTCGAACGCGGGATCGGTGGACACGCGGAACTCGTAGGTCAACGCGTCCAGCTCCGGATCGAGCGCGTTCCGCACCGCCAGCACTGGCTCGCGGTCGGCGATGCGCGACCCGGGA
>DATBIZ010000339.1:0-3366 GCA_036556645.1 Vicinamibacteria bacterium
GACGCAGCGTATCGCCGAAGGTCAGGTCGCCGCGCTCGATCCCGCCTGGCGGGCCGCCGCGGGCGGTGACTTCAACGGCGACGGCCACTCCGACATCCTGTGGCGGCATAGTTCCGGAGCGAACCAGCTGTGGTTCATGGACGGAACCGAACGGATCGGCGAAGGGCAGCTGGCAACGCGCGATCTCGGCTGGCAGGTCGCCGGGGCCGCCGACTACAACGGCGACGGCCGCGCCGACATCCTGTGGCGGCACACCAACGGCCAGGTGGCCATCTGGAACATGGCGGGCGGCCTGCGCATCGGGGAGGGCTATCCGGGCGGCCAGGACCCGGCACGGATCTGGTCGATCCAGGGCCTCGGCGACTTCGACGGCGACGGACGCTCGGACATCTTCTGGCGCGACCGCGCCGGCGCGCTCGCGATCTGGTTCGGCGGCGAGGCCACGCGCGCGGCCTACCCGTCGTACCAGAACGCGGGAGGGCCCGTGGATGCCTCCTGGCAGGTGCAGGGGATCACGGACTTCGACGCGGACGGCCGCTCCGACATCCTCTGGCGCAGCGGGACCGGCCAGCTCGCGATCTGGTTCCTCGACGGCGGCCGGTTCGCGGGCGAGGCCTACCCGCGCACCGTGGACGCGAGCTGGCAGGTCAAGGGAGTGTTCGGCGACGTGCGGTGATATTCTCCCCGCCTCTTCACGAACGGAGGCACACCATGGGCAGCGGCCAGCGGCTCCTCGCCTCGGCGGCGGGGTTCCTCCTCCTCGTCGCGTGCGGCGAGAGCCGCGCTCCGGCCACCGCGCGGCCGAGCGGCGCGCCCATGGCGCAAGTGGGCGCCGGCGAGGGCGCGGTGTCCATCGTGGCCTGGGCCGGCTACATCGAACGCGGCCAGACGGACCAGAGCTACGACTGGGTCACCCCGTTCGAGACGGACACCGGCTGCAAGGTCAGCGTGAAGACCGCGGCCACCTCGGACGAGATGGTGGCGCTGATGAACGAGGGCGGCTTCGACCTCGTCACCGCGTCGGGCGACGCGAGCCTGCGCCTGATCTCGGGCGGCAAGGTGCAGGAGGTGAACACCGCGCTGGTGCCGAGCTGGAGCAAGGTGGACCCGCGGCTGCAGAACGCGCCCTGGCACACCGTGAACGGCAAGCACTACGGCGTGCCGTACCAGTGGGGCTCGAACGTGCTCATGTACAACACCCGGGTGTTCGGACGGAAGCCGCCGGACTCCTGGAGCGTGGTCTTCAACGAGACGACCCTGCCCGACGGCAAGTCCAACCGCGGGCGCGTGCAGGCGTTCGACGGGCCCATCTACGTGGCGGACGCCGCCCTCTACCTGATGACCCACCAGCCGGAGCTGGGCATCAAGGACCCCTACGCGCTCGACCGCAAGCAGTTCGACGCCGCCCTCGGCCTGCTGCGCCAGCAGCGCAAGATCGTCGGCCGCTACTGGCACGACGCCTTCATCCAGGTGGACGACTTCGTCAACGAGGGCGTGGTGGCCTCCAGCTCGTGGCCCTTCCAGGTCAACCTGCTGCGCAGCAAGAGCGCGCCGGTGGCCAGCGTGATCCCGAAGGAGGGCGCCACCGGCTGGGCCGACACCACCATGCTGCACGCGCAGGCGCCGCACCCCAACTGCGCCTACAAGTGGATGGAGCACTCGCTCTCGCCGCGCACGCAGGGCGACCTCGCGGCCTGGTTCGGCTCGGTGCCCGCGGTGCCCGACGCCTGCAAGGGCAACGCGCTCCTGGGCGAGAAGGGCTGCGAGACCAACGGGGCCGGGAACTTCGACCGGATCCAGTTCTGGCGCACGCCGGTGGCGCAGTGCGGCGAGGGGCGCGAGTGCGTGCCCTACCACGAGTGGGTCACGAGCTACATCGCCGTGATCGGTGGCCGCTGACCGGATAGCGGTCGCCCTTCGCGACGTCCACCGCCACTTCGGCGACGTGCGCGCGGTGGACGGCGTCACGCTCGAGATCCGCGACGGCGAGTTCTTCTCGCTGCTCGGCCCCTCCGGGTCGGGCAAGACCACGTGTTTGCGGCTGATCGCCGGCTTCGACCGGCCCAGCTCGGGATCGGTCGAGCTGTTCGGCGCGCCGGCGGAAGGGCGGCCGCCGTACGAGCGCGACGTCAACACCGTGTTCCAGGACTACGCGCTCTTCCCGCACCTGACCGTGGCCGACAACGTCGCCTACGGGCTCAGCGTGCGCCGCGTGCCGCGCGCCGAGCGCGAGGCCCGCGCGGCGGAGGCGCTCGAGATGGTGCGCCTGCGCGGCGTGGGCGGCCGGCGGCCGGCGCAGCTCTCGGGCGGACAGCGACAACGCGTCGCGCTCGCGCGCGCCCTGGTGAACCGGCCGCGCGTGCTGCTGCTCGACGAGCCGCTGGGCGCGCTCGACCTGAAGCTGCGCCAGCAGATGCAGGCCGAGCTGAAGGCGATCCAGGAGCGGCTGCGCATCACGTTCGTGCACGTCACGCACGACCAGGAGGAGGCGCTCGCGCTGAGCGACCGCCTCGCGGTCTTCAACCAGGGGCGCGTGGAGCAGGTGGGCGCCCCGGCCGACGTGTACGAGAGCCCGGCCACCGCCTTCGTGGCCGACTTCGTCGGCGTGTCCAACCTGGTCGGGGGCGAGCTCGCCGAGTCGCTGACCGGCTCGCGGGCCGAGTTCACCGTGCGGCCGGAGAAGATCCGCCTGCTCGACGCTTCGGCGACGGCGCCGTCGGGGGCGTGCGCGCTTCGGGGCCGCATCGAGCAGGTCGTCTACCTGGGCGCGCACACGCGTTACGAGGTCGAGGTCGCGGCGGGCACGCGCCTGAGCGTGATCGAGCTGAACCGGGAGCGTGCCGCCGGCGACGTGCAGTCCGCGCGCGGGCGCGAGGTGCTGCTCGCGTGGCCGCGCGAGGCGAACCGGCCGATCGGCTCACGCTCATGAGGCGGCTGGCCCGTGTCTTCTTCCTGCGGCCGGCGCTGGCCACGGCCGCGCTCCTGGTGCTGCCGCTCGCCTGGCTCGGGGTCGTCTACCTGGGCTCCCTGCTCGCGCTCCTCGCCCAAGGCTTCTTCCGGCTCGACCCCTTCACCGGACAGGTGGCGCGCGAGCTGACGCTCGACACCTACCGCCAGCTCCTCACGCCCGCCAGCGTGGACATCGCGGTGCGCACCGTGGTCATGGCGGCCCTGGTCACCGCGGCCGACGTGGCGCTCGCGTTTCCGCTCGCCTACTACATGGCCCGCTACGCCGGCCCCCGCGCCAAGGCCGCGCTGACCCTGGCGGTGCTGCTGCCGCTCTGGTCGAGCTACCTCGTCCGCGTCTACATGTGGAAGCTGATCCTGGCGCGGGAGGGGATCCTGAGCTGGACCCTCGATCAGGCC
>DATBIZ010000340.1:0-3782 GCA_036556645.1 Vicinamibacteria bacterium
CTGCCGGTGGTGGCCGCGGACGGCGACACGGTGCTGGTGGACGCGAGCGAGTTCCTGTTGCGCGACACCGTCGTGCTCCCCCTGCTCCGGCAGGCGCAGGTGGGGGAGTGGCGCCAGGACGCGGCGCGCTCGGCCATCCACTTCGACCGCACCGGCGCCTTCCCGCGCAACACCGAGATCGAGGCCGTGCTCACGTTCACGTCGGACAACCCGCCTCCGTCGGTGGCGAGCGTGCTGCCCGACGGGCGCACGCTGAGCCTGCGCGTCCATCACACGTTCCTGAAGCTGCCCGACCCCGGCTACCAGCCCCGACGGCTCGACCCGCGGGTCGGCTTCATTCCCCAGCGCCACCGCGACCACACCGCGCCGTTCACCGAGCCGATCGACCGCTACTTCGCTTCGCGCTGGCGGCTGGTCAAGCAGGACCCGTCCGCGGCGGTCTCCGCGCCGGCGCAGCCGATCGTGTTCCACCTCGACCGCGGCATGCCGGAGCCGGAGCGCACCGCGGTGCGCGAGGCGGCCCTCTGGTGGAACCGCGCCTTCGAGGAGGCCGGCTTCAAGGACGCGATCGTGATCCGCGACCTGCCCGAGGGCGCCACCTTCCTCGACGCGCGCTATTCCGGGATCGAGTGGATCAACCGCGCGGAGCGGGCCTGGTCCATCGGCGACTTCCAGAGCGACCCGCGCACCGGCGAGATCATCCACGCGGTGGCGCGGATCGACTCGCACCGGCGCCGCACGACCTCGCGCATGTGGCGCAACCTGCGCGACCCGTCCCGGACGGGCGATCCGAACCTCGACGAGCAGACCTTCGTGCTGCAGCGGCTCGCCTACCTCTCCGCGCACGAGGTGGGCCACACGATCGGGCTGATGCACAACTGGGCCGGCACCACCTTCGGCTGGGGCTCGGTGATGGACTACCTGGGGCCGAACGTGCAGCTCCGCGGCGGCACCCTGGACCTCTCCGACGCCTACCCGAAGGACGTCGGCGCCTACGACCGGCTGGCGATCCGCTGGGGCTACACCCCGGACGTGGACGCGTCCACCCTCGAGGCGATCGTGCGCGAGGGCTACGCGCGCGGGATCGTGTACCCGCTCGACGACGATCCGCGTTGGGCCGAATACGACTGGGGACCCGACCCGGTGGCCTGGCTGCGGACGACCCAGGACGTCCGCCGCGTGATCCTCTCCCGCTTCGGCCCGGCCCAGCTCGCGCCCGGCGAGTGGATCCACGACCTGCAGGAGCGCTTCAGCCTCGCGTACCTGTACCACCGGTTCGGCATCCAGGCCGCGCAGCAGTACGTCGGCGGCCAGTTCCAGGCGAACGCGGTGAAGGGCGACGGCCAGGCGCCGCTGGAGTGGGTGCCGCCGGCGAAGCAGCGCGAGGCGCTCGGTCTCCTGATGACGGCGCTGGCGCCCGAGAACCTCGACGTCCCGGACGCGGTGCTGGCCGCGCTGGTGCCCGCGCCTTCGGGGACCGCGCCCACGCGCGAGCGGTTCCCGTCCGACGCCGGCGCGACCTTCAGCCCGCTGAGCGCCGCTCGCTCGCTGGCGGGCCTGATCGTCCACCCGCTGCTCGATCCCGCGCGCGCCGCCCGCCTCACGCTCGCGCGCGGCGCGGACGCGGTCACCCTGCAGGCGGTCGAGCGGCGGCTCGTCTCGGAGACGTGGGGCGCGCTGCCCGATGAGGCGCCGCGCCTGGCCGCGCTGCGCCGCGTCGCGCAGCGCGTCGTGCTCGACGCGCTGATGGACCTGGCGGCGAGCGCCCAGGCCTCGCCGGAGGTGCGTGCGGTCACGATCGCGGAGCTGGAGCGGCTGCGGCGGAACCTGAAGATGTTGCGCTCCGCCGATCCGGCCGCGGACGCGCACCTGCGCCTGGCCGAACGCGACCTCGGCGAGTTCCTGGACGAGCCGCTGGCGCGCCGGCCGCGGCCGCCGCGCGTGCCGGCGCCGCCGGGGAGGCCGATCGGCTGAGCGAGCCGGCGCGCCGCTCGTCCCGATGGCTCGACGCCGGCGTGGCGCTGGCCGTCGCGACGGCCGCCGCGCTGTGGGACACGCGCTGGCGCGTCGTCCCGACCGAAGACGGGGCCTGGCGCGGCCTCTCGGACCCGCCGGGCGCCGCGCGTCTCGCCCTCGCCGCGCTCGCGGGCGCAGCGGCGGCGGCCCTGCTCGCGCGCGCGCCGCGCGAGGTGCGCCGGCCCGTCCTCGCCTTCGGCCTGGCCGCGTTGCCCGTGGTTCCCGTGCTCACCGGCACGCTCGTCCCGCTGCTCGTCTTCCAGGGCCCGGTGTTGGTGCTGGTGTCCGGCGCGGTCGCGGCGGTCGTCGCCGTCCGCCTGCTGGCCCGCGGGCCGTTGCGGAGCGCCGGCCCGGCCGTGCCGCCCGCCCTGCTGTTCGCGGTGGGCCTCGCGTTCTTCGGCTTCCTCTCCACGCGCCTGCCGGGACCGGCGGGGCCGCAGGGCGACGAGCCGCACTACCTGCTGCTGGCGCACAGCCTGCTGACCGACGCGGACGTGGACCTCGCCGACGAGTTCGCCGGGCGCGACTACGGCGCGTTCTTCGCCGGGACGCTCGAGCCGCACACGTCGCCGTTCAGCGCGCCGCCGCACGCGTATTCGATCCACACGCCGGGGCTGCCCGCGCTCGTGCTCCCGGCGTACGCGGCGGCGGGGTACGCGGGCGTGCGCGTGATGCTGTGCGCGCTGATGGCGCTGGCCGCCGTGCTCGTGCAGCGCGTGGCGCGGGCCGCCACCGGCGACGAGCGGCTGGCCCTCGGTGCGTGGGCGCTGCTCGTGTTCGCGCCGCCCCTGCCGTTCTACGCGATGCGCGTGTACCCGGAGACGCCGGCCGTGGTGGCGGCGGCGGTGTTCCTGTGGACGAGCGTCCGGGGCGGCACGGGCGCCGTGGTGCTGGCCGCGATGGTCGCGGCCGCGCTGCCCTGGATCCATCCGAAGCTGCTGTTGCTCTCGGTGCTCGGCCTCGGGCTGACGCTGGTGCGGCCATCCCCGTGGACGGTACGTCTGGGCGCGGGGGCCGCGCCGGTGCTCTCGGTCGCGCTGCTGCTCGCGCACTTCCAGGCGCGGTTCGCCCGCGCGTCGCTGCACGGCGGGTTCCCGGTGACGAACCTCGACCCGTGGCTGTTCCCGCGCGGCGTGCTCGCCGTGCTGTTCGACCGCCAGTTCGGCCTGCTGGCCGTCGCGCCGGTGCTCGCGTTCGCGGTGGCCGGGGCCTGGCGCTGCGCGCGCGCGCGGCGGGCGATCGCCCTGCCGGCGGCGCTGGTCGCGCTGCTGTTCCTGGCCCTGGCGGGCGCGTTCCGCTTCTGGTGGGGCGGCGCCTGTCCCCCGGCGCGGTACGTGCTCCCCGCGGTGCCGGCGCTCGCCGTGCTGCTCGCGACCGCGCTGGGGGGCCGTCCCCCGCTGGCGGCGGGCCTGGGCGGGATCGGGCTCGCCGTGGTGGGGCTGGCCGCGGATGCGCCGCGCATCGTGCACAACCGCGCCGACGGCGAGAGCCTGCTGCTGCGGTTCCTCGCTCCCGCGTTCGACCTGAACGGCCTCTTCCCCTCGTTCTTCGCCGCCGGGGCCGCGCCGGTCGTGCTGTCCGCCGCGTGCGCGCTCGCGCTCTTCGCCGCCTGGCGGTGGCGGCGCGTCGGGGCGCTCGCGGGCGCGGCTCTGCTCGCGCTGACGGCGGCGGCGGTGGGAGACCGGCCCTGGGTGGACCAGCGTCTGGCCACGCTCGACATGCTCTGGGACTGGCAGCCCGGCCGCATCCGCGGCCCCACGGGGCCG
>DATBIZ010000341.1:0-3788 GCA_036556645.1 Vicinamibacteria bacterium
GGAGATCACCGCGCAGGTGCTGCGGCGGTGCAGCCGGTGACGACGCGGCTCAGCCCAGGCGGGTGGTGCCCAGGAGGCCCAGGGGGTCGAGCCGCGCCTTGAGCGCGCGGCAGACCTCGCGCACCCGCTCGGGCGTGTAGCGGTCGTAGAAGAGCTGGTTGTGCGGGCCCACGCCGTGCTCGGCGCTGAAGCTGCCGCGAAAACGGGTGACCGCGAGGTCGTAGACGAGCGGCTGCAGCTCGGCCTTCAACTCCGGGGTCGGCTTCGGCGCGTCTTCCTTCTTCCAGATCAGGTTCAGGTGGACGCCCCCGTCGCCCCAGTGGCCGAAGTCGCAGACGCGGAGGAACGGCCAGCGGGGCGCGAGCAGCGCGCGCGCCGCGTCCACGAACGCGGCCATCGAGGAGCGCGGGACGCTGATGTCGAAGCCGAGCACCTCGCCCTCGTGCCGGTGGCTCTCCGACACGTGGTGCCGGATGTCCCAGAGGTCGGCGGGCTTGCCCGGGAACACGTCGGTGATGCCCTCGCCGCCCGGCTCCTCGAGGAACGAGCCGAGCGTCGCCTCGAGCAGGTCGTCGAGGGCGAGCGACTCCGCGGGCAGCGTGGTCGAGAGCTCGACCAGCACGGTGTAGGCCGGCAGCAGCGAGCCGAACGGGTTGCGCAGGCGCGGCTGGTAGCGGAAGACCGGGAAGAGCGCGTCCGCGCTGATCACCTCGAACGCGGTCAGCACGTCGCCCAGCCGGCCCTCGAGGTGCGCGAGCAGGGCGAGCGCGGCCGCGCCCGCGCCGGCCCCCACGAACGCGGCCGCGCGCTGCGCCGGCCGGGGGGCCACGCGCAGCACGGCCCGGGTCACCACCCCGAACACGCCGGAGGTGCCGACGAACACCTGCCTGGCGTCGAAGCCGGTGTTGTTCTTGCGCAGGGGCGCCATCAGGTCGAGCACGCTGCCGTCGGCCAGCACCGCCTCCAGGCCCAGCAGGTTCTGCCGCACGTCCCCGTAGCGGATCACCCGCGTGCCGGCCGCGTTGGTCGCCACCATGCCCCCCAGGGTGGGGTCGGCGCCGAGGTCGATCGGGAACAGCAGCCCCTGCTCGGAGAGCGCCGCCTCGAGCTGGCTCAGCCGCACGCCGCCGTCCGCGGTCACGGTCCGGTCCACGCGGTCGATCTCCAGACGGCGCGACAGCCGCTCCAGGGTCAGGACCAGCATCTCGCCCGACGCGTCGGGCGTCGAGCCGCCGACCAGGCCGGTATTCGCGCCCTGCGCCACCACGCGCACGCGCCGCTGCGAGGCGAGGGCCAGCGTCCGCGAGACGCCCGCGGTGTCGCTGGGCCGCACCGCGGCCAGCGCCTTGCCCTCGCCGTAGCGCCAGCCCTGCTCGTAGCGGACCAGCTCGTGGGGCTCGGTGACCACCGCGTCGGCGCCGAGCAGGCCGCGCAGCGCCGCGATCACGCCGCCGGGGTCCGCGGTCACCTCGCGCGCTCGCGACGCATTCCTGAGGATAAGCTTGCCACGTGGCCACCTCGCACGAGAAGACGCGGATGAAGGTCGTGCTCCTCGAGGGCATCCACGACCGCGCGGTCGAGAACTTCGTCCGGCACGGCTACACGACCATCGAGCGCCACAAGAAGGCGCTGGCCGGCGGGGAGCTGGCGGAGGCGATCGCGGACGCGCACTTCGTGGGCATCCGTTCCCGCACGCGGCTCACCGCGGAGGCGATCGCGGGCGCGCGCAAGCTGATGACGGTGGGCGCCTTCTGCATCGGCACCAACCAGATCGACCTCGACGCGGCCATGATGCGCGGCATCCCCGTCTTCAACGCGCCCTTCTCCAACACCCGCTCGGTGGCGGAGCTGGTGCTGGCCGAGATCGTGCTGCTGATGCGCGGCATCCCGGCCAAGAACGCCCGGCTGCACCGCGGCGCCTGGTCCAAGTCGGCCGACGACGCCCACGAGGTGCGCGGCAAGACGCTCGGCATCGTCGGCTACGGCAACATCGGGTCGCAGCTCTCGGTGATGGCCGAGGCGCTGGGCATGGAGGTCGTGTACCACGACGTGGTCACGAAGCTGCCGCTGGGCAACGCGCGCATGATGGCCAGCCTGGACGAGCTGCTCGAGCGCGCGGACGTGGTCACCCTCCACGTGCCGGAGACCCCGCTCACGCAGGGCATGATCGGCCGCGCGCAGTTCGCGCGCATGAAGCCGGGCGCCCTGTTCATCAACGCGTCGCGCGGGACGGTGGTGGACATCGAGGCGGCGGCGGAGGCGCTCGCCAGCGGGACGCTGGGCGGCGCCGCCTTCGACGTCTTCCCGGTGGAGCCGCAGGGCAACGACGAGGAGTTCGTCTCGCCCCTGCGGCCGTTCGAGAACGTGATCCTCACCCCGCACATCGCCGGCTCCACCATCGAGGCCCAGGCCAACATCGGGACCGAGGTCGCGGACAAGCTGGTCCGCTACAGCGACAACGGCTCCACGCTCTCCGCGGTGAACTTCCCCGAGGTGGCGCTGCCCGCGCACCCGGGCAGCCACCGCCTGCTGCACATCCATCACAACGTGCCCGGGGTGCTGAGCCGCATCAACGACGTGTTCTCGCGGAACCGCATCAACATCGCCGGCGAGTACCTGATGACCAACGCGAAGATCGGGTACGTGGTCATCGACGTGGAGGCGGAGTCGAGCCGTATTGCATTGAAGGCCCTTTCCGACATAGAAGGCACCATCCGCACGCGCGTCCTGTTCTGAAACAAGGAGGTGCCCATGGTGCCGCTCGCGTCGCTCTGGCTCCCCATCCTGCTCTCCGCGATCCTGGCCTTCGTGGCGAGCGCCGTGCTGCACATGCTGCTGCCGCTCCACCGCAACGACCTGCGCAAGGCGCCGCGCGAGGACGAGCTGCTCGACGCGCTGCGCCGGCTCGACCTCCCCCCCGGCGACTACGCCGCGCCGCACGCCGCCGGGCCCGAGGCCATGAAGGACCCGGCCTTCGTGGACAGGATGAAGAAGGGGCCGCTGGTGCTGATGACGGTCTCTCCCGGACAGGTGCCGTCCATGTCCCGGGAGCTGGGCCTGTGGTTCGTCTACTGCCTGGTGGTCAGCGTCTTCGCCGCCTACCTGGCCGGGCGCGCGGTCGGGCCGGGTACCGAGTACCTCGAGGTGTTCCGCTTCGCCGGCACCAGCGCGTTCCTCGGCTACTCGCTGGCGCTCGTGCAGCACTCGATCTGGTACCGCCGCAACTGGGGGTCGACGCTGAAGTCCATGTTCGACGGCCTGGTCTACGCGCTGCTCACCGCCGGCGTGTTCGGGTGGCTCTGGCCGCGGTGAGCGCGGGCGGGGCCCTGGCCGCGCATCACGCTCGCCGCGCCACCCGGTTCCGGCCGGCCTCCTTGGCCGCGTACATCGCCGCGTCCGCCGCCCTGAGCCAGGACTCCACGGTGTCGTCCGGCCGGGCGGCGGCCACGCCCAGGCTGGCGGTGACGACCTTGCCGTCGAGCAGCGCGGTGGCCGCGATGGCCTGGCGCAGCTCCTCGGCCACGCCGGCTGCCGCGTCCTCCGGCGTGTCCGGCAGCAGCAGCACGAACTCCTCCCCGCCCATCCGGAAGAGCAGGTCCACCGCGCGCGCACGGTGGCGGAGGAGCTGGACCAGCCCGCGCAGCACCGCGTCGCCCGCCTTGTGGCCGTGCTCGTCGTTGACGCGCTTGAAGTGGTCGACGTCCAGCATCACCAGCGCCAGCGGCGAGCCGGCGACGATGGCCGCGCGCAGCATCGCCGGCAGCATCTGCTCGATGACGCGGCGGTTG
>DATBIZ010000342.1:0-2015 GCA_036556645.1 Vicinamibacteria bacterium
GACCGCTTCCAGCAAGCCGTGGAAACGACCGCGCGCCGGCATGGGCAGAGGATCGGGGTGGAGTATGGGGAGGGGTTCCTGACGCGGGAGCCGATGCGGGTGGACGATCTGATGGCGTTGGACGTGCCGAGCATCTAGGGCCGGTACCGGGACGGCCCGGATCGGTGCGGTACCGGAACGGAACGGTACCAGAATCGGTTCGGTACCGGAACGGAACGGTGCCGGTAGTGGTTCGGACCCGGAACCGTTCCGATTCCGTTCCGGTTCCGATTCCGTCCCGGTACCGTTACCGTTCCGTTCCGTTCCGTTTCCGTTCCGTTTCCGTTCCGCTCCGTTCCACCCGCCCACCGAGGTCCGAAGGGAGACGCCCCATGCACACACGCTCGTTGGCCATCCTTGCCCTCCTCACCGCCGCCACCGCGGCCGCGGCGGCCGCGCTTGCTCCGCCATCCGACGACCCCCTCGACCCCATCCGCGTCGCCCCCGACACCCACCGCATCGCCCTCGACAACCCCTTCGTCCGCGTCCTCGACGTCCGGCTGCCGGTCGGCAGCTTCGAGCCGCGCCACCGCCATCCCCACGGCATGAGCGTCTACTTCACCGACTGGACCGCGAAGGTGACCGTGGACGGCCGCGCGCCGGAGGTGCGGCCGCGCAAGGCGGGGACGTTCGCCTGGAGCGAGGCGGTCGTGCACACGGTCGAGAACGTCGGAAAGACCGAGGGCCACATCCTGCGCATCGAGCTGAAGCACTGACCGCCGTGGCCCAGGACTGGGACCCCGAGCGGTACCAGCGCCACGCCGCGTTCGTGGCCGAGCTGGGCCTGCCGGTGGTGGAGCTGCTCGCGCCGCGGCCCGGCGAGCGCGTGCTGGACCTCGGCTGCGGCGACGGGCGGCTCACGGAGGCATTGGCCGCGGCCGGCTGTTCCGTCGTCGGCGTGGACGCGAGCGCCGGGCAGGTGCAGGCGGCCCGCGCCCGGGGCCTCGACGCGCGGGTGGTGGACGGCGAGGCGCTCCCGTTCGCCGCGGAGTTCGACGCGGTCTTCTCCAACGCGGCGCTGCACTGGATGAAGCGGCCGCGGCAGGTGCTGGAGGGCGTCTTCCGCGCGCTGCGGCCGGGAGGACGCTTCGTGGGCGAGTTCGGAGCGAAGGGCAACGTGGGGGCGGTGGCCGGCGCGATCGCGGCCGCGCTGGCGCGGCGCGGGCTGTCCTTCGCCGACCACGACCCGTGGTACTACCCGTCGGATGGCGAATATCGGGCCGAGCTGCGGCGCGCCGGCTTCCGCGTCGAGCACCTCGAGACCTTCGACCGGCCCACGCCGCTGCCCGGCGACCTGGCGGGGTGGCTCGACACCTTCGCCCGCGCGTTCCTGGCCGCGGTGCCGCAAGCCGAGCGGGCGGCGTGGCGTGGCGAGGTGACGGCCGCGCTCGAGCCGGCGCTCTTCCGCGAGGGACGCTGGTTCGTGGACTACGTGCGCCTGCGCTTCCACGCCGTGAAGCCGGCCGCGGGCGGCGAACGGTGACGACCGATCCCGCGCTGCCGGCGGTGCAGACCGCGCACCTGCTCTCTCCGATCCACCGCGAGCTGGTCGCGCTGCTCCGCGGCCTCGCACCGGAGCAGTGGCTGCGGCCGACGAGCGCCGGCGCGTGGCGCGTCCGCGACGTGGCCGCCCACCTGCTCGACGGCCAGCTCCGCCGCCTGTCGTTCCACCGCGACCGCCTCGCCCGCGCCACGGTCCCCGACGACGGGGACTACGCGAGCGTGCTCGCCTACGTCAACGCGCTCAACGCGGGCTGGATCCGGGTCGCCGACCGGTTCAGCCCGCGCGTGCTCACCGACCTGCTCGAGACGATCGGGGCGCAGGCGGCCGCCTTCCTGGCCGAGCTGCCGCCTCACGCCCCCGCCTTCTGGCCCGTGGCCTGGGCCGGCGAGGCGCGCTCGGAGAACTGGATGGACGCGGGCCGCGACTACACCGAGTACTGGCACCACCAGCAGCAGATCCGCGACGCGGTCGG
>DATBIZ010000343.1:0-6778 GCA_036556645.1 Vicinamibacteria bacterium
CCCAGGTCGAAGAAGCCGTCGTGGACGCCGACCTGCTCGAAGCCGAGCAGCTCCTGCCAGACGTCCGCGACCGCCTGCTCGACCTCGTCGCGTGGCGCGACGTAGGCGCCCGCCAGGTCCGGACGGCGGTGCCGTCCCTTGCTCCAGGCGGCGGCCGCGGCCGGCGCCGCCTCGCGCGCGGGGGCGGCCTCCGCCGCCGCCGCGGCCCGGTAGCGCGACAGGCGGGCCAAGAGGTCGATCGTGGAGACGAGGACGTGCGGCAGCGGCTGGCGCAGCGCGCGCTCGAACGCGTCGGTGCCCTCGTCCGAGAGGATGCCCTCGCCGGCGGCCAGCCAGGCCTCGCGGCGCGCGACGAGGTCCTTGGGGGCGCGCGTCTCGACCGCCATCCCCGCCTCGCGCCAGGCATCCCAGCCGATGGACACCACGAACGGGCCGCCCGCGCCGGCCGCCCGCCGCGCGTAGGCATCCTGGAACGCGTTCGCGGCGGCGTAGTCGGCCTGCCCCGGGCCGCCCTGCACCGACGCCAGCGACGAGCAGATCGCGACGAACTCGGGCCGCCGGTCCTTCAAGAGCGCGTCGAGCACGAGCGTGCCGCGCACCTTCGGCGCCATCACGCGCTCGGCCTCCGCGCGCGTCTTGAGCTGGACCACGCCTCCCCCGGCCACGCCCGCCGCGTGGATCACCCCGTGGATCCGTCCGAAGCGGGACTCCGCCCGCACCAGCGCGTCCTCCATCTGGCGCGGGTCGGAGACGTCCGCGGCCAGCACGAGGACCTCCGCGCCGCGCTCTTCGAGCGCGCGCACGGCGGCGATCCGGCGCCGGGCGGGGTCGTCCTCCCCGGCCGAGGCCAGCACGCCGTCCCATTCCGCGCGCGGCGGAAGCGGGGTGCGGCCGAGCAGGACCAGACGTGCCCGCACCGACCCGGCCAGCAGGCGCGCCAGCTCGAGGCCGATGCCGCCCAGGCCTCCGGTGATCAGGTAGGCGCCGCGCTCGCGCAGCCGCGGCGCCGCCGCACCCCGTGCGAGGGGGAACGGCTCGAACGCCTGCACCCAGCGCTCCCCGCGCCGCCGCGCCACCACCGGCTCGCCGGCGTCGTCGAGGCACTCCCCCAGCAGCCGGTCCACCTCGTCGTCGCTCCACTGGCCGGAGGCCGGCCGGTCCACGTCCACGCTGCGGCAGGCGATGCCCGCGTACTCCTGCGGGATCACGCGGACGGCGCCGAGCACGGTCGCCTTCTCGGGGTACGGCAACCCTTCGCTGCCGACCTCCTGCATGCCCGTGGTGAGCACGGTGACGCCGACGCCGGCGGCCGGCTCGACGTTGCCGAGCGCCTGCGCCAGCGCGATCAGGCCGTGGAAGCCCATCTCCTGCGCCCGTTCCAGCGACGAGGCGCGCGCGGTGACGCCGAACAGGTGCACGACGCGGCGCGGCGCCGCGCCCTGGGCGCGCAGCTCGCGCAGCAGCGCCTCGTGGTCCTCCGCTTCGGCCGGCCGCACCATGTAGGCGTCCGCGCCCACCTGCGCGAAGCCGGCGCCCGCCCCGACCGAGACCACGCGCGCGCCGGCCGCGAGCAGCCGCCGGCGCAGGCGCGCCGCCAGCCCGCACTCGTCCTCGAAGAGCACCCAGCTCGCGCCCGGCTCGACCGCCGGCGGGTCCACCCGCGGCGGGAGCGAGCGCCAGGTCGGACGGTAGAACCACTCGGCGACGTCCGCCTTCTTCGCGATCGAGGCCGGGGGTGGCGCGGCCGCGGCCGGCGCGGAGCGGCCGGCGATCCAGTAGCGCTCCCGCTCGAACGGGTAGGTCGGCAGCGGCACGCGCCGGCGGCTCCCGGCGCCGTGGTGCGCGGCCCAGTCCACGTCCACGCCGGCCACCCACACCCGCGCCACGGCCTCCAGCAGCGCGTCGTCGTCGCCGCGGCTCTCGCGCGCGTGCGGGCACGAGGAGACGACCACCGCGGACGCCAGGCCGTTGCCGGTGCGGCGGACGAGGCCGGCGAGCGTCTGGCCGGGGCCGACCTCGACCAGCACGCGTCCGGCGCGCGCCAGCTCCTCGAGCCCGGCTCCGAAGCGGACCGTCTCCCGCAGGTGTTTCGCCCAATAGGCCGGGTCCACCGCCTCCGCCTCGGTGATCCAGGTGCCGGTCACGTTCGAGACGAACGGCACCCGCGGCCGCTCGCGGCGCACCGCGGCCACCCGCTCGCGGAACGCCTCCACCGCCGGCGCCATCATCGGCGAGTGGAACGCGTGCGAGGTGCGCAGGCGGTGGCAGTCCACGCCGTCCGCGGCCAGCGCCGCTTCGAGCGCCTCGATCGCGGCTCGCGGGCCGGAGACGACGCACTGGGACGGCCCGTTGACCGCGGCGAGCGCCAGCGGTCCTTCGAGCCGGCCGCGGAGCGGCTCCTCGCCCAGGGCCACCGCCAGCATCGCCCCGCGCGGCTGCGCCTGCATCAGCCGGCCGCGCTCGGCCACCAGCGCGAGCGCGTCCTCGAACGTGAACACGCCGGCCAGGCAGGCCGCGGTCAGCTCGCCCACGCTGTGGCCGAGCATGGCGGAAGGACGCACGCCCCAGGTCATCCAGAGGCGGGCCAGCGCATGCTCCACCGCGAACAGCGCCGGCTGCGCCACCGCGGTCTCTTCGAGCCGGCGCGCCGCCGCGCCTTCGTCGCCCTCCCGCGGATACAGCGCCTCGCGCAGGTCCAGCCCGAGCGCGCCGCGCAGGCGCTCGGCCGCCTCGTCCAGCGCGTCGCGGAACACCGGCTCCGTGCCATGCAGCCGCGCGCCCATGCCCGCGTGCTGCGCCCCCTGGCCCGGGAAGAGGAACGCCACCTCGCGGCCCCCGCGCTCCACCTCGCCCTCGAGCACGAGCGGTCCCTCGCCCCGGGAGAGCGCGCGCCGCGCGCTCTCGAGGTCGCGGACCACCACCGCGCGGCGGTGGCGGAAGGCGCGGCGGCCGACCTGCAGCGTGTAGGCCACGTCGCCGAGGCCGCTTTCCGGCGCCGCCCCGAGGTGTGCGGCCAGCGCGCGCGACGCGGCGTCGAGCCCGCGGCCGCTGCGCGCGGAGAGCACGAGCACCTGCGCGCGGCCGTTCGCGGCCGCGGGCGCCTCGGTCTCCGGCGCTTCCTCCAGGATCACGTGCGCGTTCGTGCCGCCCAGGCCGAACGAGCTGACCGCCGCGCGGCGGGGGGCGGCGGCGCGCGGCCAGTCGGTGAGCCGCGCGGCCACCCGGAACGGCGTGCCCTCGAACGCGATGTGCGGGTTCGGCTGCTCGAAGTGCAGCGTGGGCGGGATCTGTCCGTGGCGCAGGGCCAGCACCGCCTTGATCAGCCCGGTGACGCCGGCGGCGGCGTCGAGGTGGCCCAGGTTGGTCTTGACCGAGCCGATCGCGCAGGAGCCGGGCGGCAGCGCGCCGAAGGCCTGGGTGAGCGCCTGGACCTCGATCGGGTCGCCCAGCGACGTGCCGGTGCCGTGCGCCTCGACGTAGCCGATGGTCTCGGGCGCCACGCCGGCGGCGGCCTGCGCGGCCGCGATCACCTCGGCCTGGCCGGCCACGCCCGGCGCGGTGTAGCCGACCTTCAGCCCGCCGTCGTTGTTGATCGCCGACCCCTTGATCACCGCCTCGATCGTGTCGCCGTCGCGCAGCGCGTCGGAGAGCCGCTTCAGCACGACCACGCCCACGCCGTTGCCGGCCACGGTTCCGCGCGCCGCGCGGTCGAACGCGCGGCAGTGGCCGTCCGGCGACAGGATCCCCTCTTCCTGGTAGAGGTACCCGACCGCCTGCGGCGCGCACACCGAGACCCCGCCCGCGAGCGCCATGTCGCACTCGCCGCCGAGCAGGCTGCGGCAGGCCAGGTGCACCGCGACCAGCGAGGTCGAGCAGGCCGACTGCACGTCCACGCTCGGCCCGCGCAGGTGCAGCTTGTACGAGACGCGGGTGGTGAGGTAGTCCTTGTCGCTGGCCAGCAGCGCGGAGAGCCCGCCCGCCGAGGCGAGGCGCGCGGGGTCGATCTGGGGCAGGTAGCTGTTGTACCCGGTGCCCGCGTACACGCCGACCCGGCCGCGGTAGGACTCCCCGTCGTAGCCGGCGCGCTCGAGCGCGGCCGCCGCGGTCTCCAGGAAGACGCGCTGCTGGGGGTCGATCAGCTCGGCCTCGCGCGGCGTGTAGCCGAAGAACGCGGCGTCGAAGAGGTCCGCGCCCTCGATCACGCCGCGGGCCTTCACGTAGCGCGGATCGGCCAGGAGCGCGTCCGGGACCCCCGCCTGGCGCAGCTCCTCGTCGGTGAAGAACGTGATGGACTCGACCCCGTCGCGCAGGTTGCGCCACAGCTCGTCCACGTCGCCGGCGCCGGGGAACCGCCCGGCCATGGCCACGATCGCCACCGCCTCGCCGGCGGGGCGCGCGGCCGGGGTGGCGGCCGGCGGCCCTGCCTCGGCCGGCTCCGCCGCGCCAGCGCCGAGCCGCGCGGCCAGCGCACGGATCGTGGGGTGCTCGAACAGCTCGACCACCGTGACCGTCGCGTCCGGGAACGCCTGGCGCAGCTTCCCGTGCACGCGCAGCAGCGTGAGCGAGTGGCCGCCCAGGTCGAAGAAGTTCTCGTCCGCGCCGACCTGGTCCAGGCCGAGCACGTCCCGCCAGATGGCGGCGATGGTGCGCTCGACGTCCGTGACCGGCGCCACCCGCGCCGGGGGCGAGGCCTCGCGCGCGTCCGGCGCGGGCAGCGCGCGGCGGTCCACCTTGCCCGTGGACCCGAGCGGCAGGGCCTCGAGCACCGCGACGGCCGACGGCACCATGTACTCCGGGAGATCGCGGCGGAGCGCGTCGCGGAGGGCCGCGCCGTCGAGGGCCGCCCCGGGCTGCGGCGTCACGTAGGCGACGACCCGCTGGTCGCCGGGCGCGTCCTCGCGCACGATCGCGACCACGTCCTTCACCTCGCTCCGGCGCGCGAGCGCGGCCTCGATCTCGCCCAGCTCGATCCGATGGCCGCGCACCTTCACCTGGTGGTCGCGGCGGCCGAGGAAGTCGAGCGTGCCGTCGGCGCGCCAGCGCACGCGGTCGCCGGTCGCGTACAGGCGCCGGCCCGGCTCCTCCGCGAACGGGTCCGGGACGAAGCGCTCGGCGGTCAGCTCCGGCCGCCCGAGGTAGCCGCGCGCGAGGCCGTCGCCGCCGATGAACAGCTCCCCCACCGCCCCGTCCGGCGCCAGGCCCCCCTCGCCGTCGAGCACGTAGACGCGGGTGTTGCCGATCGGCCGGCCGATCGGCACCGAGGCCGCGTCGGGCGGCAGGTCGCGCGGGATCTCGTGGCAGCAGGTGAAGGTGGTGCTCTCGGTGGGCCCGTAGCCGTTCACGATGCGCGTGTCGGGCAGGGCCTCGAGCGCGCGGCGCACGTGTTTGACCGAGAGGGCCTCGCCCCCGATCAGCAGCTGCCGCAGCGGCCGCAGCGCCTCGGGCTCCTCGTCCACCACCGCGTTGAACAGCGACGCGGTCAGCCACATCGCGGTCACCGCCTGCTCGGCGATCACGCGGCCCAGCTCCCGCGCGCTCGCCAGCCGCGAGGGGAAGACCACGGAGCGCCCGCCGTGCAGCAGGGCGCCCCAGATCTCCAGCGTCGAGGCGTCGAACGCGACCGGCGCGAGCTGCAGGAACGCCTCCTCGGGGCCGAATCGCGCGTAGTCCACCCCGAAGACCAGCCGCAGCACCCCGCGGTGGGTCACCTCGACGCCCTTGGGACGGCCCGTCGAGCCCGAGGTGTAGGTCACGTAGGCCAGGTCGTCCGGGCCCGCCCCGCTCGCGAGCGCGCCGGCCGCGTGGCGCGCGATCGCATCGGCGTCGCGGTCGAGGCAGACGACGTGACCCGCGGCCACCGCGCCGGCCAGACGCTCCTCGGTGAGCACCACCTCGACCCGTGCGTCGGCCACCATGAACGCGAGCCGCTCCGCCGGATAGCCCGGGTCGAGCGGTACGTAGGCGGCGCCGGCCTTGAGGATGCCCAGCAGCGCCACCGCCAGGTCCAGCGAACGCTCCAGGCACACCCCGACGCGGTGCTCCACGCCGACGCCCAGGGCCCGCAGGTGCCGCGCGAGCTGGTTCGCGCGCGCCTCCAGCGTGGCGTAGCCCAGCCGCTCCCCGCCGCGGGACACCGCGGTCGCGTCGCCGCGTCGCGCGGCGACGCCCGCGAACACCTCCGCGATCGTGGAGTCCCCGGGGTAGGGAGCCGCGGTCGCGTTGCGCGCGACGAGCAGCGTGCGGCGCTCCTCGTCGCTCGCCAGCGGCAGGTCGCCGACGCGTCCCGCCAGCGCGGGCGCCATCCCCCCGAGCGCGCGCGCGAGGTGCGTCTCGATCCGCGCCGCGGCCTGGTCCGACACGCGCGCCCGGTCGTAGAGCAGGCGCAGGCCGAGGCGGTCGCCGCTCCAGGCCGCGACCACGGTGAGCGGGTAGTTCGTCGCCTCGCGGACGCCCAGGCTCCGCACACGCAGGCCGTCCGCGGTCGCGGCCAGGGCGGGGTCCACCGGGTAGTTCTCGAACACGAGCACGCTATCGAACAGCGACCGTCCTTCGACGCCGCTCCACCGCTGCACGCGGGCGAGCGGGCTCGTCTCGTGCTGGCGCTGCTCGACCTGGCGGTCCTGGAGCTCCTGCAGCCAGGCTGCCGTCTCACGCCCGGGGGCGACCGCCGTGCGCAGGGGCAGCGTGTTGATGAACAGGCCGACCATCCGCTCCACGCCGGGGAGCGACGGCGGCCGGCCCGACACCGTCACCCCGAAGACGACGTCGCGCTGGCCGC
>DATBIZ010000344.1:0-9838 GCA_036556645.1 Vicinamibacteria bacterium
GATCCTGCCGCGGGGCGGGGCCGCCGAGCCCCCCGCTATCGCAGCTCCACGCGATCGCCGTTCATGATCGCGTCGCGGCTGTAGCTCACGCGCGCGGTGGCCGTCCGCTCGCGCACCGCCACCACCACCAGCTCGCCGAGCACGTTGCGCGGCGAGGGCACGCCGGGGTACATCACGCGGTAGACGGTGAGCAGGTTGCCCGGGGCGAGGCCGTTCGCCGTGCCCAGGTTCAGGCTGACGAGCTGCTCCTGGCCGGCGATCATCGAGTCGTCCGCGATGTCCACCACGCTGCCGTCCGCCTTGCCGGTCGGCGGCGTCAGGCGGTCACCCGGCAGGCGCGGCACGATCATGGGCACCACCGCCTTCTGGAACGGCTTGGCGTAGTCGCCGGCGTGGATGTCCTGGCAGGCCTGCTCGACCATCAGCGTGGCCGCGTCCTCCTGGACGAGGATCACGCGGCCCCAGCCCGTCACCTCGATCTTGCGGCCGATGCCGCGGCCGCTGTCGGGGTGCTTCACCTCGTAGCCGACGTGGTGCAGGCTGTAGACGTCGCCGGCCTTCACGCCCGCGTTGCTGCCCTTGTTCATGTACAGGATGTCGCGGTCGCCGAAGGCCAGCTTGGTGCCGCCGTCCTCGGACCCGATCACCATCAGGCTCGAGTCCTCGGGGTCGGAGAGGATGTAGTGGGCGCACTGCAGCGCGGTCTCGGTGATCGCGGGCTCGAGCAGGCTGCGGCGCTCCCCGGCCGCGCCCGCGCCTTCCTGGCCCGCCTCGCCCTCCCCGACGCGCTCGGCGCCGCCCTCGGCTCCGGCCGCGCCTTCACCGGCCTGGCCGGCCCGGTCGGACACCAGGCCGACCCGCGGGATGATCAGCGGATCGCCGGGGTAGATCCAGTGGGCGTCCGTGATGTACCGGTTCTGGTCCCAGATCTGGGGCCAGAGGAAGGGGTTGCTCAGGAACCGGCCGGCCAGGTCCCACAGCGTGTCCCCGCGCTTGATCAGGTAGTAGGTGGCACCTTCCGGTATCGTCTCTGGATACTTGTACTTGGACCAGTGGGGGGCCACGGTGGCCGGCCCCACCTGCAGCTCGGACGCTCCCGCATCCGGCGGGGGAGTGGACGAGCCTTCCTGCGCGTGCGCCAGAGCCGGGGAGAGGACCAGGGCCAGCGCCAATGCGACGCCGCCGGCGGGTCCCGCTGCCTTCGATTTCACAGCCGCCACCTCCTGGATGGGCGCCACCGCCGCCCGGGAAGCCCACGACCGGGTGCGACCTACGACCCCCTCCATGCGCGGCGAACAGGCGTTCCCGCACGGAAAAATCGGCGGATGCTAGCAGGAAAAGAATCGAGCGGTCAAGCGGTTTTTGGCGAAGACTCAAGTGTCACTTGAGCTTCCGCCGACGGCTAGGGGCGCCCGGGCCCCGGCGTGTTCGCGCTGGTCTCGGGTGGCTGGGGCGTGGGAGCAGGGGCCGGGACTGCCGGCGCAGCGGGGGGAACGGCCCGGGTGGCGAGCGCGGCCATCAGCTCGCGGGCGCGCTCGAGGTGCTCGCTCTCCGGATATTCGGCGATCAGCCGCGCCAGGTGCGGCTGGGCCTCCGCCGGCCGGCCGCTCAGGTCCAGGCACTCGGCCAGGCGCAAGAGCACGTCGTCGAGCCGCCTGTAGTCCGGGTACTCGCTGAGGATCCCCTCGTAGCGCGCGATCGCGGCGCGGCACGCCTGGCGCGTGCGCTGGTAGAAGTACCCGGCGTTGAACTCCGCCCGCGCGAGGTTCTGCCGCAGCTCCATGATCCGCTCGCGGCCGCGCTCGGCGTGCTCGGAGTTCGGGTACACGTCCACCAGCCGCTGGTATTCGTCGAGCGCCTTCAGCGTGGGCGTCTGGTCGCGGTCCGGCCCGTTCCTCTGACGGTAGAACGACTCGGCGGCCTGGAACTGGGCGTAGTCGCTGCGCGGGTGGGACGGATAGAGGGTGAGGAACTCGCGGTACGCACCGACGGCCAGGATGTAGTTGCCGGTGCCCCCCTCCTGGAAATAGGTGTCCGCCAGGGCCAGGCGCGCCGTCGGCCCGTATTCGCTCGAGGGGAAGCCGTCGACGATGCGGCGGAAGTGCTGCCGCGCGTTGTCCCACTGCTTCTTCTGGAAGGCCTTCTGGCCGGCCTCCCAGATCACCTGGTCGGAGTTGCTGGCCAGGGTGGCGATGTCGGGCTCGCCGCCGCTCGCGCAGGCGACGGCGAACAGCAGCGACCCCGCGGCCAGGAGGCGGCGCATCAGGACGTCTCCTTGATCCAGGCCCATTCGCGCGCGAGGCCCTCGCGGAGGGGCACCGTCGAGCGGAAGCCGAGGTCGCGCCGGGCCGCGGCGGTGTCGGCCGAGGTGTCGCGCACGTCGCCCTTCTGGGCCGCCTCGCGGACCACCGCCAGCCGGCGGCCGGTCACCTCCCCGACCATGTCCAACACCTGGTTCACCGACACCCGCTCTCCCCCCCCGACGTTATAGACGCAGCCGGGCCGGCCCGAGTCGGCCGCCGCCCGCGTGGCCGCGACGATGTCCTCAATGTACGTGAAATCGCGGGTCTGCCGCCCGTCCCCGTAGACCCGCACCGGCTCGCCGTCCCGCGCCGCCTTCAAGAACCGGTGGAACGCCATGTCCGGCCGCTGCCGCGGCCCGTAGACGGTGAAGTAACGCAGGCTCACGACCGGCAGGCCGTGGTTGCGCTCGTAGAGGTTCCCCAGGTGCTCGGCCGCGAGCTTGGTCACGCCGTAGGGCGACATGGGCCGGCAGAGGGCCTCCTCCCGCAGCGGCATGTCGGTCGAGTCGCCGTAGACCGACGACGAGGACGCGTACACCACGCGCGGGGTGCCCGCCTCGACCGCGGCCTCCAGCAGGCGCTGCGTCGCCAGGACGTTGTGGTCCACGTAGAGCGAGAAGTCGCGTCCCCACGACGCGCGCACGCCGGCCTGCGCGGCCAGGTGGAACACCACGCGCGCGCCGTCGAGCAGCGGGCGCAGCTCCGCGTCCTGCAGCGCGCCCTCGACCAGGTGGAAGCGCCGGTCGGCGCGGCAGGCGGCAAGGTTCCTCTCCTTGGCCGCGCGCGGGTAGTAGTCCACGAAGGCGTCCAGGCCGACGACCTCGTGCCCCTCGCGCAGCAGGCTCTCCGCCAGCGTCGAGCCGATGAAGCCGGCCGCGCCCGTGACCACCACCTTCACGTGGCCAGCCTCCGGCGCAGGTCGTCGGGCAGGCGGCAGGGCCGGCCTTCGCGGTCGAGCGACGCGTGCACGGTGGAGCCGACGGCCAGCGGCCCCTGGGTGCCTTCCCGGTGCACCTCGTAGGCGAACGCGAGGCGCACCTGGCCGACGCTGGTCAGGCGCGTGCGCACCTCGAGCACGTCGTCGTAGCGCGCCGGCTTGAGGTAGCGGGCCTGGGCCTCCACCACCGGGAAGCGCAGCCCCTGCTCCTCCAGCTCGCGGTAGGTGCAGCCGCAGCGGCGCAGCAGGTCCGTGCGCCCGACCTCGAACCAGGCGAAGAAGCCGCCGTGCCAGGCCACGCCCATCTGGTCGGTCTCGGCGTAGCGCACGCGCAGCGTCGAGCTGGACTGGACCGTCACCGCGCGGCCTCGATCAGCGCGCGCGCCGCGCCGGCAGGATCGCCGCCCCCGAACACCGCGCTGCCGGCCACCAGGATCTGGGCGCCGGCCTCGGTCAGCGCGCGGACGTTGTCGCGGTCCACGCCGCCGTCCACCTCGATCCGCGCCGCCAGGCCGTGGCGGTCGAGCTGCGCGCGCAGGCGGCGCACCTTGTCCGTGCTCGAGGGGATGAAGCGCTGGCCGCCGAAGCCGGGGTTCACGGACATCACGAGCACGTAGTCCAGCTCGGGCAGGATCTCCTCCAGCACGGTCAGCGACGTGCCCGGGTTGAGGGCCACGCCGACCTCCACCCCGCGGTCGCGCAGGTGGGCGACCGTGCGCTGCAGGTGCGGCAGCGCCTCGGCGTGCAGGCTGACCCAGCTCGCGCCCGCGTCCACGAAGGCGTCCACGTAGCGGTCGGCGTGCTCGATCATCAGGTGCACGTCCACCGGGAGATGCGTCGCCCGGCGCACCGCCTTCACCACCGCCGGCCCGACCGTGATGTTCGGCACGAAGTGGCCGTCCATCACGTCCACGTGCACCGCGCCCGCGCCGCCCGTCTCGCAGGCGCGCACCTCTTCGGCCAGCCGGCCGAAATCCGCCGACAGGATGGAGGGCGCCAGGATCATTCGGCCTTGCTGACCTCGAGGCTCACCGACGTGCGCCGTCCGACGCGGAAGCCGGCGGGGGGCGACTGGCGCAGCACGGTGCCGGGCGCGACGCCGGGGTAGGAGCGGTAACGCACGTCGGTGACCTTCAGCCCGACGCGGCCCAGCGCGTCGAGCACGCCCGCCGCCGAGCGGCCGATCAGGTCGGGCATCACGAAATCGGAGCCGGCGGGACCGAGGCTCACCAGCACGGCCGCGCCCTCGGCGTCGAGCGTCTCGGTGTCGCCGGGCGGCGGGTCCTGGATCAGGATCGTGCCCTCCTCGGCGCCGTCGTTGACCTCGACGACGCGGCCCACGGGCACCTGCGCCTGCTCGAGGCTGATCCGTCCCGTGCGGACGCTTTCGCCCTCGACCGCGGGCACGGTCAGCCGGCGCGGCCCCAGGCTCACCCAGACCCGGATGCTGCGCTGGCGCTTCAGGGTGGTGCCGGCGGCCGGCTCCTGCGCCACGACCCGGTCCGCGGGCATCTTCGGGTCGTTGCGCCGCCCCTCGACGCGCAGGGTCAGGCGCTGGTTCGCGGCCACGGTGCCGGCCTCCGGGACGCGCTTGCCGACGAGGGACGGCACCATGACCTCCTGGGACCGGAGCACCACGCGCATGGTGGTGAGAGCGCTGATGCCGGCCGTGACGAGGAGGGCCAGGACCAGCGCCCCGTATTTCACGAGGGCGATGGCGAGTCGCTTGATCGGCAACAGTGTGTGGACCCAACCGGCGGGCCGAACGCCTAGCCTACCACAAGGGTCGAAACGGCCGTTCCCGCCGCCGGCTCACGCGCGCCGCAGGCGCGCGGCGAAGAACGCATCGCCGCCGTCGCGCTCGGGCAGCGTGCGGTAGAACGGTCCGTCGGCGAAGTGGCTCGCCCACCCGGGGCCGGGCGCCGGGGCGAACTCCGGGTGGCTCGCCAGGAACGGCTCGACCACGCCTTCGTTCTCCTCCGGCTCCGGAGAGCAGGTGGCGAACACCAGCGCTCCCCCCGGCCGCACGAGCGGCGCCAGGCTGCGCAGCAGCGCGCCCTGGCGGCCGGCGTGATGGGGAAGGTCGCCGGCCTTCGCCCGCCAGCGGATGTCGGGATGCCGCGCGAGCGTGCCCAGCCCGCTGCAGGGCGCGTCGATCAGGACCGCGTCGAAGCCGGCCGCGAGCGGAGGGCGCACGCCGTCGGCGGCGACGACGCGGATCCCCGGCGCCCCCCAGCGCCGCACGATCTCGGCCAGCGTCTTGACCCGCCGCGGCGACGCTTCGGCCGCGACCACGATGGCGTCCGCGGCGTTGGCGTCCGCGAGCAGCAGGGACTTGCCGCCCGGTGCCGCGCACGCGTCGAGCGTGAGACGTCCTCCGGCGGCGAGGTGGCCGACCATCTGCGAGCCCTCGTCCTGCAGGTAGAGCACGCCGCGCGCGGCCAGCTCCTGGGGGTTCCCGGCGGTCGCCGCGAACGCGCCGGGCACCGGCAGCGGCGCGGGCGCGAGGCCGGCCTTCCGCGCCTGCTCGAGCGCATCGGGCACGCGCGGGTTCAGGCGGAACGCCGCCGGCGGAGCGGCGAGCCAGGCGCGGGCGCGCGCCACCGCGCGGCCGGCGCCGAGCCGGCCGACCCAGCGCTCGGCCAGCCAGGGGGGCAGCGAGCCGGCGGTGCCGAGCCATCCGAGCGGATCCGTGGCGGGATCCGGCGGCGTGGGCGGGCCCTCGCGCGCGAGGCGCCGCAGCACCGCGTTGACCAGCCCGGCCGCGCGCGGGGCCACGGCGCGGGCGAGGTCGACCGACTCGGACACCGCGGCGCGGTCCGGCACGCGCAGGTGGAGGATCTGGTGCGCGCCGAGGCGCAGGATCGTGCGCACGGGGGCGTCCAGCCGCTCGAGCGGCTGGCGCTCCAGCAGCGGCCGCAGCGCGAAGTCCAGCGCCCCGCGCTGGCGGAGCGTGCCCAGCACCAGCTCGTGCAGCAGGGCGCGGTCGCGGGCGGGAAGTCCCTGCGCGTCCGCCTGCGCAAGCCGGTCCGCCAGGGTGGAGCCGCCTGCGTCGACGTCGCGCAGCACCCGATAGGCGATCCGCCGGGCAGGGGTGGCCACCCGCAGGTCACCCGCTGACCGTGGTTTGACGGACACCGGGCCACCCGGTACCCTCCGCCGGCGTCGTGCGGCGTCGAGCCCCGGGCCCTCGTGGGTGTGGAGGTGATCGATGCATCGCGTGCTGCTGTACGGTGTCGTGCTGGGTCTGAGCGCCGGCGGAGCAGTGGCCGAAGCCGCCGAGAGACGCACGATCGGACGCGTCGCCGCGGGCCTCCAGCTCGGCGGCTTCTACGACCTCGGCGACCCGGCCCTCGAGCTGCGCGGCTGGAGGGGGCGACTGGGCGGCAGCGTCAGTTACGGCCGCCACCTTCCCGACCCGAGCGAGCCCGGGTTCGTGCTGGTGAGGTCCGACCCCGGCAAGCAGGTGACCGGGGGCGTGCTGCTCGCGTTCCTCGACCCGCGCGGTGCCCGCGCGGTGGCCGTCAAGCCCTATGTGACGGGCGGCTTCGTCCACGTCACGCAAGCGAAGGCCACCTGGGAGCTCCCACAGCCTTCCGGCAGCCGCCGGGGCAGGACCACCATCGGTGAGACCGCGGTCGAGGGCGGCACCGGCACCTGGCCGTTCGGAGGCGCCGGCGTGGAGATCGGATTCCGCAAGGTGCCCGGCCTGGCGTTCGGGAGCGAGGCCCTGGTCACGTTCAGCGGCGCGGGTGGGCCGGCGCCCGCGCTCCGGTTCGGGCTGCGCTACTACCCCTGGTAAGCGCTCCCGCGCGGCGTTCACGGGCGTCCCTCAGCCCAGGCGCGTGCCAGGCGCGATCCGCGCGCCGGCCGCGAAGGCGGCGGCCGGCATCGCGCGTCGGCTTTCGGGTTGCACTTCGGTGAGGAGGAGCGCGGTCCCCTCGCCGCTCGCGACCACGATACCGTCCCGCTCGATCGCGAGCACCTGACCGGCCGCCGCGCCGCCCCGACCGGCAAGCGGCCGGGCCTTGACGACCTTCAGCTCGCGGCCGCCCAGCGTGGTGACGGTGCCCGGCCACGGGAAGAACCCGCGCACCCGGCGCGCGATCACGTCCGCCGGCAGCGTCCAGTCCAGCCGGCCGTCTTCCTTCCTGATGATCGGCGCGTGGGTCGCGCGCGCGTGGTCCTGCGGCTGCGGCTCGACCTTGCCGCTGGCGAGGCTGGCCAGCGTCTCCACGAGCAGCTCCGCACCCATCCGCGCCAGCCGCGCCTCCAGCTCCGGCGCCGTCTCCTCCTCGCCGATCGGTGTCGTCCGCGTCAGCAGGACCGGTCCGGTGTCGAGCCCCTCGTCGATCAGCATGGTGCTGACGCCGGTCTCCCGCTCGCCGTTGACGATCGCCCACTGCACCGGCGCCGCGCCGCGGTAGCGCGGCAGCACCGAGCCGTGCACGTTGACGGTGCCCAGCGGCGCGACGTCGATCACCGCGCGCGGCAGGATCTGCCCGTACGCGACCACGACCTGCACGTCGGGCTGCCGCGCGCGCAGCGCCTCGAGCGCTTCGGGCGCCTTGATCCGGCGCGGCTGCAGCACCTCGAGCCCGTGCGCGAGCGCGACCGGCTTGACCGGCGGCGGAGCGAGGCCGCGGCCGCGGCCCTTCTCCTTGTCCGGCTGCGTGACCACCGCGCGCACGTCGTGCCCGGCGCCGATCAGCGCTTCGAGCGAGGGGACGGCGAACTGCCCGCTGCCGAGGAAGACGACGCGCATCGCCGCTCCGGCGCTACTCGTCGTCCCAGTCGTCGTTCCGCGCCCGCTTGCGCAGCTTCCGCTTGAGCAGGTCGCGCTTGAGCGGCGAGAGCCGGTCCACGAACAGCATGCCGTCGATGTGGTCGATCTCGTGGCAGAAGGCGCGCGCGAGCAGCTCGGTGGCGGCGTAGACGCGCTGGTTGCCGTCGAGGTCGAGCCCCCTCACCGTGACGCGCGCGGGCCGCACCGGCGTGCCGTAATACCTGGGCACGGAGAGGCACCCCTCCTCCTCGCGCTGCTCGCCGTCCTGCTCGACGATCTCGGGGTTGACGAGCTTGATCACCTGCGAGGGGTCCTCGCCGACGGACAGGTCGATCACGATCACGCGCAGCGGCACGTCGATCTGCGGCGCGGCCAGGCCGATGCCGGGGGCCGCGTACATCGTCTCGATCATGTCGTCCACGAGGGTGGCGATCTCGCCGTCGATGTCGGTGACCGGCGCGGACGGCGCGTGGAGCGTAGGGTGCCCCCACTTGATGATGGGACGGAGTGCCATGGTGGTGTCCCCGATGTTATCCGTCTCCGTGCCTCCGTGGCTTCCGCGCCGTCAGCGCCGGGCGAGGAACTCGCGCCAGCGCGCCCGCGTGGCCTCGAGGTGGTCGAGCAGCTCCGCGAGCGAATCGCCGCCGAACTTCTCCAGCAGCGCGTCGGCGGCCACCCAGGCGACCATCGCCTCGCCCACCACCCCCGCCGCCGGCACCACGCAGGTGTCGCTGCGCTCGAACGAGGCGGTCTCGGGCTCCTTGGTGCGCAGGTCGATGGACTGCAGCGGCGTGACCAGCGTGGGGATCGGCTTGACCACCGCCTGCGCGCGCAGCTCCTCGCCGTTGGTGACGCCGCCCTCCAGCCCGCCCGCGCGGTTGCTGCCGCGGAACAGGCCCCGCTCGTCGCTCCAGTGGATCTCGTCGTGGAAGCGCGAGCCCGGCGTCTCGCCGCCCGCGAAGCCGGCGCCGAGCGCGACCGCCTTCACCGCCGGGATGGACATCAGCGCCTGGGCGAGCCGCCCGTCGAGGCGGCGGTCCCACTGGCTGAAGCTCCCCAGGCCGGGCGGCAGGCCGCGCACGGCGACCTCGAAGACGCCGCCGACGGTGTCTCCCGCCTTCTTCGCGCGGTCCACCTCCGCGACCATCGCCGCGCCCGTCTCCGCATCCACGCAGCGCACGGGGCTGTCCTCGACGCCGGCGAGCCGCTCCCACTCCACCGGCGCGCTCGAGGGCAGGGCCGCGGCGCCGATGCGCACGACGTGGCTGCGCACCTCGACCCCGGCCGCGCGCAGCAGCGCCTTGGCGAGCCCGCCGGCCGCCACCCGCGAGGTCGTCTCGCGCGCGCTGGCGCGCTCGAGCACGTTGCGCAGGTCGTCGGTGAGGAACTTCAGCGCGCCGGCCAGGTCGGCGTGGCCCGGCCGCGGCCGCTTCAGTGCGCGCCGCTGGCGCGCTTCATCCGGCTGCGGGTCCGGCGACATCACGTCGGCCCAGTTCTGGTGGTCCCGGTTGCGGATCAGCAGGCTGACCGGGCTGCCCAGCGTGAGGCCGTGGCGGATCCCGCCTGTCACCTCGACCGCGTCGCTCTCGATCTTCATCCGGCCGCCGCGCCCGTATCCGCCCTGGCGGCGGCGCAGGTCGGCGTCGATCGCGCCGCGGTCCACCGGCACCCCGGCGGGCAGCCCGTCCACCACGACGGTCAGGGCGGGCCCGTGTGATTCGCCGGCCGTGAGAAGCCGAAGCATCGCCGCAGACTAGGGGGTCGACCGTGCGAATTCAAGCCGGCGGCGTTTGTGACAATGCGGTTTCTGTA
>DATBIZ010000345.1:0-3212 GCA_036556645.1 Vicinamibacteria bacterium
GCCCACCAGACGGCGAGCGCCGACGGCACCGAAGCCGGGGTGAACGGAGAGGCCCCGAGGTCGCGCGCCAGCGGCGGCTGCAGCTCCCAGGCCGCGCGGCGCCACAGCGAGTCCGGCGGGCTGATCAGGCTCGCGATCGTCCCCGCGGTCTGCGCCGAGCGGACCCCGGCGATCCCGCCGATCTGCTCCACCCAGCCGCCGATGAACGCGACGCCGTAGAACCCGAGCGCGGCGATCCCGTTGGTCACCGTGCTCAGGCGCGTGCCGCCGGCGATCGACACCGTCACCAGCAGCACCACCTCGAGCACCATCAGCGGCAGCGCCCGCTGCACGTTGAGCTGGGCGTGCCCGGCGGCCAGCCGCCCCGCGAGCAGCACGCCGCCCGCGACGAACAGCAGGTATCCCGAGGCGATCAGGGCGTGGGCCAGCCATTTCCCGAGCACGATCTGCCGGCGCGCGATCGGCTTGCTGGCCAGGGTCTGCATCACGCCCGAATCGATCTCGCCCGACAAGGTGTCGATCGGGAGCAGCACCGCGAGCAGCACGGACAGGAAGTTCGTGGCGAAGAGGCCGGCGATGGTGAGGAGGGAAAGGGTGAGCTGGCGGCGCACCAGCGGCTCGGCCGCGCGCGTGAGGTCGCGGTCGACCAGGAACATCATCACGCCGAAGACGGCCAGGAAGGCCAGGCCGCAGAGCAGCGCCGCCAGCAGCACGCGCCGCCGCCGCGCCTCGTGCAGCGTGAGATGGGCGATGGTCAGCAGCCCGCTCGGCTTCGGCTTCATCTAACCGGGCCTCTGCTCGTCGCCCATGACCTCGACGAACCATTCCTCGAGCGATTTCCGGCGCGCCGCGATCGTGTAGACGTCCTGCCCCCGCTCGACGAGCCAGCGCGTGACCGCGGGCAGCCGCCCCTCGTCGGCGACGCGCAGCCGCACGCGGTCCGCCGCGATCTGGGCCACGTCTTCGGCGAGCCCGGCCAGCCCCTCGAGCACGCGGCGATCTACGGACGAGAGGCGGATCTCGACGTCCACGTCCGTCGGCGCCGCGTGCAGGGCGAGCTCGTGCACCACGCGTCCCTGCTTGACGAACGCCACCCGGTCGCAGGTCGCCTCGACCTCGCCGAGCAGGTGCGAGTTCAGGAACACCGCCGTGCCGCGGGCGCGGAGGTCGGCGATGACGTCGCGCACCAGCAGGCGGCCGAGGGGGTCGAGCCCCGACGTGGGCTCGTCCAGGAAGACCAGCGCCGGGTCGTTCAGCAGCGCCTGCGCCAGCCCCGCGCGCTGCATCATGCCCTTGCTGTAGCCGCGCACCGGCCGGTCGGCGGCATCGACCAGGTCCACGCGCGACAGCAGCATCTCGATGCGGGACTCCAGCGGCAGGCCGCGCAGGCCGTACAGGCGCCCGTGCATCCGCAGCAGCTCCCGCCCGGTGAGGCTGTCGTGGAAGCGGAAGTGCTCCGGCAGGAAGCCGACGCGGGCGCGGGCGCTCACCGTCCCGAGCGGCGCGCCGAGCAGCGTGGCGGAGCCGCTGGTCGGCTCGACGAGCCCCAGCAGCATCTTGATGGACGTCGTCTTCCCCGCGCCATTGGGCCCGAGGAACCCGAACACCTCCCCGGCCCGCACCGCGAGCGACAGCCCCTCGACCGCGACCGTGTCGCCGTACTCCTTGCGCAGCGCGCGGGCGTGGACGACCGGCTCGCTCACCGCGTCGAGTAGGCCATCCGGAGGACGCTCTCGTCGCGGAAGTTGCCGCGGATCGCGTACACCATGCCGTCCGCCGACCAGATCAGCATCTGGACCTCCCGGGCCGGCGGCGCCGGGCTCGCGCTCCCCGTCGCGGGCACCGTGCGCGCGACGAGCAGCCCGGGACGGCCGTTGATGTCGACGCGCTTGAAGCGCGCGTCGCCGGCCGGTATCGGCACCAGCATCGTGGAGCGCCAGTCGATCACCTGCGCGAACCGCTTCGCCTCCGCGGCGCCGAACCCGAGGATGCGCAGCCCGATCTCGGCCAGCGCCTCGATCTCGACCCCCTCCGGCAGCTCCACCTCGGGCGACCGCGCCTGCAGGAAATGGGCCTCGGCGCCGCGGTCGTTCGCGTACGTCAGCCGGACCAACGCCGGCACGTCGATGGTCGCGGTCTGGCCGTCGAGCGCCGGCGGCACCTGCACGTCCTCGATGCCGAGGAAGTCGAGCAGCTGCTCGAGCCGCGCGGTGTCGGCGACGACCCGCACCCGCCGCGGTCCCCGGTACGCGGTCGCGCGCAGGGTCACCTCCGGCGGAAGCCAGCCCGGGACGCGCACGCGGACTCCCGTGGCGGCGCCCGCCTCCTCCGGCGACGCGGCGGCGACCGGCGGGCCCGGGTCCTCGAGGACCTCGACGTTCCCGCCGATCAGTCCGGGCAGGTCCATCTCGCTCGCCCGCAGCTGCTCCACCCGCGACGGATCGACCTCGACGGCGACGAAATGGACGACGCGGAAACGGGCGAGCAGCGAGGCCGCCCCCGCGCGCACGGAGGGCACGGCCAGCAGGGCCGCGGCCACCCCGACGACGGCCAGGGAGGCGGCAACGCGCAGGACCGGCCACGCGCGCCCGGAGGCGCGCGCCGGGTGCGTCTCGCCGTCGCGCAGCCTCGCCCGCAGGCGGGCGGCGAACTCCGGCGGCGGCTCTTCGCGGAGGGAAGACAGCACGGTTTCGTTCATCTCAGTCTCCTGGCCACTGTCGCCGCAGGGCCTGCAGGGCGCGGTGGAGGATGGTGCCGACGTTCGACTCGGAGAGCCCGGTGGCGGCGGCGATCTCGCGGTTGGTCATGCCGGCCCCGTATTTCAGGGAGAGCAGTTCGCGGTCCCTCTCGGGCAGGCGTTCGAGCAGCGCCGCGAGCCGCGCGGCATCCGCCTGGAAGACCGCGGCCTCCTCCGGGCTGCGGCCGCCCGCCTCCAGGCCGGCCGCCGCCTCCAGCGGCAGGTGCGCGCGCCGGGCGCGGAAGTCGTCGATGGCCACGTTCCTCGCGATGCTGAGCAGCCACGTGCCGAACCCCGCGAGGTCGCGGCGATACCGATCACGGGCCCGCCACGCCTTCTCGAAGGTTCGCGCCGTCAAGTCCTCGACGTCCGCGCCGGGGCCGCAGCGATAGCGGAAGAAGTTGTAGACGCGCGGCAGCTGCTCGGCGTAGACGGCGTCCCAGTCCGGCTCGGCGGCCGCGATCCAGCGCATCAG
>DATBIZ010000346.1:0-4972 GCA_036556645.1 Vicinamibacteria bacterium
TCTCGCCGCTGGGCGGCAGCCAGCTCGGCATCTATCGCACCAGCGACCGCACGATCAGCTTCTTCGCGCAGCAGGAGCTGCTGCGCCAGGGCGACTGGCCGCTCGGCCTGGCGCTCGCGGCGTCGGTCGAAGGGCTGGACAACTTCAGCGAGGAGCACTCTCCGCGCGTGGCGCTCGTGGCGTCGCGTCGCCTCGGTCAGAGAGCCGCGGTCTACGTCGTGCCGGCCTGGATCGGCAACGTACGGCCCATCACCGACCCCGGGGACGGCGACGACGCCTCGGTGGTGCTCGGCCTGGGCGCCCGCGTGCGGCTGGGCGACGCGTTTGCGCTGGTCGGCGAGGTACACCCGCGGGTGGCCGGCTACAAGGGCCATCGCAACAGCACCGCGCTGGCCAGCTTCGCCCTGGAGCGGCGGGTGGGCGGCCACGCGTTCCAGATCAACGTCTCGAACGACCTCGGCACGACGCCGGCGCAGGTGGCGCGCGGGCGCACGGGGCTCGACGACTGGTTCATCGGCTTCAACATTTCGAGGAAGTTCTACTGAGGCGCGGGGGCGCGCGAGGGACGGGCGACATGGCAGACGGCGTGCGGAAGGACCAGGACGGGGCGGCCGGGATCGACCGCCGCGAGTTCACCGCGGCGGCGGTGATGGCGATGCTGGCCGGTGTCAGCATCACGATCGGCGGTTGCGGCGGCGGGGGCGGCGGCACCGGACCCTCGCCGACGCAGAGCCCGTCCTCCGATCCGACCACCGGGGACCGGCTCGGCAACGTGTCCGCGAACCACGGCCACGTGGCGCGCCTCGAGGCGGCGCGCCTCGCCGCCGGCAACGCGGTGGCCCTCGACATCCGGGGCTCCGCGGACCATCCGCACACGGTGACCCTCACCGCCGAGGAGGTGGTGGCGATCCGCAACGGGCAGCGCGTGGGCAAGGGTTCGTCCGACGACGACTTCCACACCCACACCGTCACGTTCAACTAGCGCGCGGCGGAGCGGGAGGTGCGGCGGCTGCCGGCGTACGTGCTCCTGCTGGTGGCCGTCGCGCTCTGGGCCCTGGTCGGCTGGCGCGCCTGGCGCGCGCGCGGCGTGGGGCCCGTGCAGCGCGGGTTCGTCGTGGCGGCCGCCAGCGGGTGCTTCGGCTGCCACGGGGTCGGCGGTGCGACCGGTTTCGACGACCCGGAAGGCCGGCTCGGCAGCGTGCCGCCGTTCACGCGCGATGCAGTCCTCGCCTACGCGAAGACGGAGGGCGAGATCCGCGAGTGGATCGCCGACGGCATGCCGCGGCGGCTGCGCGCGGAGAAGGGCGACGCGGGCGCGGAGCCTTCGCTTCTGGCCATGCCGGCCTGGCGCGACGTGCTGTCGGAGCGGCAGGTGGACGACCTGGTCGCGTACGTGAAGGCGGCCTCCGACTACGAGCTGCCGGAGGATCCGGCCGCCGAGCTGGGCCGGCAGACCGCGGCGCGGCTCGCCTGCTTCGGCTGCCACGGACCGCAGGGCCGCGGGAGCCTTCCCAACCCGGGGTCCTTCAAGGGCTACATCCCGGCCTGGGACGGGGACGACTTCGGCGAGCTCGCCCGCGACGAGGCGGAGGTCCGAGAGTGGATCGTGCACGGCCGGCCCCGCCGCCTGGCCGACCATCCGGTGGCCCGGTTCTTCCTGCGCCGGCAGGCGGTGCAGATGCCCGCCTACGGCGGGCGGCTCACCGATGCCGAGCTCGACGCGCTGGTCGCCTACATCCGCTGGGTCCGGAGCTGACCGCTCCGCCCGGCGTGTGATCGCGGTCACGCGCCCGCCCCCGCCCCCGGCGCCGCGGCGACGGGTCGCTTACCATTCCGGCGCGCCGCCCCTCCTGGCGCACGGAGGGCACTCGATGGCGAAGCGCGGCAACTTCACCCGGCGGGAGTTCACGGTCCGGTCGGCCATGCTGGCGCTCGGGGGCGTGGCCATCACGATCAGCGGCTGCAGCGGCGACGGCCCCACCGAACCGAGCTATACCGACGCGGCGGGCACGATCGCGAACAACCATGGGCACACGGTCGTGATCACGGGGGCGCAGCTGGCAACCGGCGCCGCGATCGTCCTCGAGATCCAGGGCACGAGCAGCCACCCGCACACCGTCGAGCTGACGGCGGCCGACCTGCGGGAGATCCGGGCCGGCCGGCGCGTGGAGAAGGACTCCACGCCGAGCCCGTCGGGATCCCACGCGCACAAGGTGACCTTCAACTAGGGACGGCTTCCGTCATCTCGGGGGGATCGCTCGGGCCGCGGCGCTCTTGCCGCCGCGTTCCGGCATCGGCTATGGTGGCCAGGTAACGCTTTCCCAGCGAGGCTGACCGTGGCCGAGACCATCACGCGCCGTGTCGCGGGCGCCGCGCCCGCGTCGTCCACCGAGCCGGCGGCGCTGTCCGCGGTCGCCGGCGTCCGGCGGGTACCGCCCCCGGTGAACGAGCCGGTCAAGGCCTACGCGCCCGGCTCGCCCGAGAAGGCGGAGCTCAAGGCGCGCCTGCGCGCGATGGCCGGCGAGCGGCTCGACATCCCGCTGATCATCGGCGGCGAGGAGGTCCGCTCCGGCGACACGGCCCCATCCGTGATGCCGCACGATCACGCGCACGTGCTGGCGGACTGGCACCGCGCCTCGCGCGAGCACGTGGAGCGCGCGATCGAGGCCGCGCGGGCGGCGCACCGCGAGTGGTCGAGCTGGCCCTGGGAGGACCGGGCCGCGGTGCTGCTCAAGGCCGCCGAGCTGCTGGCCACCACCTGGCGCGCGACGGTCAACGCGGCCACCATGCTCGGGCAGTCGAAGACGGTGTTCCAGGCCGAGATCGACGCCGCCTGCGAGACGATCGACTTCTACCGCTTCAACCCCCACTACGCGCAGGAGCTGTACGCCGAGCAGCCGCTGTCCGACCACACCATGTGGAACCAGCTCGACTATCGCCCGCTCGAGGGGTTCGTGTACGCGGTCACCCCGTTCAACTTCACCTCGATCGGCGCCAACCTGCCCACCGCCCCGGCCCTGATGGGCAACACCGTGGTATGGAAGCCGGCCTCGACCGCGATCCTCTCGGGCTACCACGTGATGCGCCTGCTCGAGGCGGCGGGGCTCCCCCCGGGCGTCGTCAACTTCGTACCGGGCGACGCCGCCGCCGTCTCCGAGGTGGCGCTCGGCCACCGCGACCTGGCCGGCATCCACTTCACCGGCTCCACCCAGGTCTTCAACTCGATGTGGAAGACGGTGGGCCAGAACATGTCGCGCTACCGGTCCTATCCGCGGATCGTGGGCGAGACCGGCGGCAAGGACTTCATCGTGGCGCACGCCTCGGCGGACCCGCAGGCGCTGGCGGTGGCCATCGCGCGCGGCGGGTTCGAGTACCAGGGGCAGAAGTGCTCGGCGGTGAGCCGCGTCTACGTTCCGCGCTCCCTGTGGAGCGAGGTGCGCGACCGGACGGTGGCGATGCTGAAGGAGTTCCGGGTCGGCGACGTGACCGACTTCCGCAACTTCATGGGCGCGGTGATCGACCGCAAGGCCTTCGACAAGATCGGCGAGTACCTCTCCGACGCGCGGCGCACCGCGCGGGTGGTCACCGGCGGGCAGGCCCGCGGCGACGCGGGCTACTTCATCGAGCCGACCCTGGTCGAGTCCGACGACCCCGCCCACCGGCTCTTCTGCGAGGAGATCTTCGGGCCCGTGGTCGCCGCGCACGTCTACGACGACGCGCGCTGGCCCGAGACGCTGCGCGTGGTGGACGAGACGTCTCCCTACGCGCTCACCGGCGCCGTGTTCGCGCAGGACCGGCGCGCGGTGCGCGAGGCCACCCTCGCGCTGCGCCACGCCGCCGGCAACTTCTACGTGAACGACAAGCCGACCGGCGCCGTGGTGGGCCAGCAGCCCTTCGGCGGCGCGCGCGGCTCCGGCACCAACGACAAGGCCGGCTCGAAGCTGAACCTGGTGCGCTGGGTCAGCGCGCGGACGATCAAGGAGAACTTCGCGCCGCCTCGGGATTACGGGTACCCGTTCCTGGGCGAGGAGTAGCGGGCGGACGGGCAGCGAGCCGAGCCGAGCGGTATCGGTATCCGACTCCGACTCGGTACCCGAGCCGGTACCGGTATCCGAAACCGAATCCGAAACCGAATCCGAATCCGAATCCGGGGCGCGGCGTCAGCGGGCGGAGGCCTGGTCGGTGGCCGGGGGCTTGCGGCCGTCGGTCAGTGAACGCCGGATCGCGGCCAGCGGCGCGGCGTCGTCGAAGCTGACGGCGCCTTCCCGTACCCGTACGCCCAGCCGCGTCCACAGCGCCCCCAGGTCCACCGCGTCGCGCGACGCGCCGAGCCGGGCGTGCAGCTTCCGCAGCACGTCCACCCCCGCCGCGCGATCGCCCGCTTCGAGCGTGCGCGCCGCCGGCCACCGCACGGCGATCGTGCCCCCGGCGGCCACGATGCCGCGCAGCGCGTCGTCGAGCGACCGGCGGTTGCCCGTGCGCTCGCGGATCTCGAGGTCGGCCAGCAGGTAGAACAGCGCGCCTCCCCAATACGTGCGCCCCCAGCTCCGCGTGCCGTCGAGCCCGCCGTCTCCGTCGCGCGGCAGGCCCTTCGGCAGGCCGGCCACCAGCCCAGTCCAGGCGTCCTCGTCGGTGATGTAGCCGGCGCGCGCGCGCGCGAAGGGCTCCACGTAGGTGGCCAGGCCCTCCTCCAGCCAGCGCTGGTCGCGCGGCAGGTTGGGCAGGCCGAGGTGCGCCATCTCGTGCGTGAGCACCCAGTCGTGCCGGAGGTCGTCGTCGGTGGCCTGGGCGCCGAGCCACACCATGATGGACGCGCCGCCGTGACCGAGCGTGGTGCCGAAGCCCACGGGACGGCGGCCTCCGGGCAGCACCACCACGGCCACGCGCGGGAACGGGAACGCCCCGTAGACGCTGGTCAGCGCGCGCGCCGCGCGCTCCGCCCAGGCGTTGATGGCGGGGGTGGCCAGCGCGC
>DATBIZ010000347.1:0-11580 GCA_036556645.1 Vicinamibacteria bacterium
CACCCGGGTGCCGCCGCCGACCTCGGACAGGACCGAGAGCCGGCCGCCGACCAGGCGGGCGCGCTCGCGCATGCCGGCCAGACCGGCGCTGCCCAGGGCCGAGCCCACGTCGAAGCCGCGGCCTTCGTCGCGGACCTCGAGCCGCACCGAATCGCCCTGCGCGTGGACGGCCACCGCGGCCCGCTTGACCGCGGCGTGGCGGGCGACGTTGGTGAGCGCCTCCTGGACGATGCGGAACGCGGCCGTCTCCAGCTCCGCGCGCAGCCGCCCGTCCAGGCCGTGGTGGCAGAAGACCACCTCGATGCCGGTCTGCGTGGAGTAGTGCTGCACCAGCCAGAGCAGCGCGGGCACCAGGCCCAGGTCGTCGAGCATCGGGGGGCGCAGGCTCATGGACAGCCCCCGTACGCGCGCCATCAGGTCGTGGACGATGGCCTTCATCTCCTCTTGCCGCGCCGGCGCGCCGGGGGTCTCCAGCATCAGCTTCAGCCCGGTGAGGAGCTGGCCCACCTCGTCGTGCAGCTCGCGGGCGATCTCCGCGCGCTCCGCTTCCTGTGTCGCCACCAGCCGCTCGGACACGATCGCGAGCTGCTTGCGGCCGGCCTCGAGCTTCTCCACCAGCCGCGCGCGGTCGATGACCGGGGCCATGCGGTCGGCCACCATCTGCAGGTAGCGCAGGTCGTGGTCGCCGAAATCGTGGCGCGCGCGGGTGCCGACGTCGAGCACCCCGACCACCTGGCCCTCCACCAGCAGCGGAGCGGCCATCATCGAGCGCACGCGGCCGCGCAGGGTGGTGCGGAGGCCGTCGTGGGCCTCCACGTCCGCCACGGCGATCGCGTGCCGCAGGGTGGCCACGCGCCCGGCGATCCCGCGGCCGACCGGCACCGCGTCGCCGATCACGTGTACGCCCTCGACGCCCTGCGACGCCCGCACGACCAGCCAGGGGCCGCTCTCGGAGAGGAGCAGCACGTTGGCGGCGTCGGCGCCGATGGCCGCGCGCAGGCGCGAGAGCGTCTCGTCCAGCAGCTCGTCGAGCCCGAGCAGCGCCAGCGCGGTGTCGGTGACCACGTGGATCTGCCGCAGGCGGGCCAGGGCGCCCTCGGCCTCCGCGCGCGCCGCCTGCTCGCTGGCCAGCAGCCGCGCGCGCTCCTCCTCCGCGCGCTTGCGCTCGGTCACGTCCTGGGCGGCGCCCACCAGGCGCACCTCTCCGCTGTCCGGGTCGCGGAGGTACTCGCCGCGGACGTGGATGTCGCGGACGGCGCCGTCGGGCCGCACGATCCGCGTCTCGAACGAAAGCGAGGTGCCGTCCCGGGTGCAGGACTCGATCGTGTCGCGGACCGTCTCGCGCTCCTCGGCCTGCACCAGCGCCAGGAAGACGTCGTAGGCGGGAGTGAAGGCCTCGGGGTCCACGCCGTAGATGCGATAGAGCTGCTGCGAGCAGACGACGTCCCCCGTGGCGACGTTCCACTCCCAGCTCCCGACCTGGGCCACGGCCTGCGCGTCCTGCAGGCTGCGCTCGCTGAGCGCGAGGCGCCGCTCGGCCTTCACCCGCTCCGTGACGTCGTATGCGATCACCAGCCAGGCCGGACGGGCCTCGAACTGCACGTCCGAGGCGGTCACGTCGACGTGCATCACCGAGCCGTCCTTGCGGCGGTGGCGCCAGGTGCCGGACGGCACGAGCACGCCGGTGGCGGCCTGGCGCTGCTGGAGGTGCCGCTGCAGCCGGGGCACGTCTTCGGAGGGGCGGATATCGCCCGCGGTCATGGTCAAGAACTCGCTGCGCGAGTACCCGTACTGCTCGACGGCGGCGTCGTTCACTGCGCGGAAGCGCTGCGTCTCGCAGTCGAGGATCCACATCGGCTGCGGGTGACGGTCGAAGAGGATCCCGAGCTCGGCGACGGAGGCCTCGGGCGCGTCGCGACGGGTCATGTGCCCCACCCCGCGGGGACCCTGCGGCAGACCCACGGGAGAAAGGGCCCCGCCGCCGGCGGTGGAGCCGGCGGCCGGGCCGGCTACTTCGGCTGGGGGACGATGCGGAGATACGGCCGCGGCGCCTTCCAGCCGTCCGGATACTTCTGCCGGGCCTCGTCGTCCGATACCGAGCCCGCGATGATCACGTCTTCGCCCGGCTTCCAGTTCACCGGGGTCGCCACCTTGTGCTTGGCGGTGAGCTGCATCGAGTCCACCACGCGCAGCACCTCGTCGAAGTTGCGGCCGGTCGTCATCGGGTAGGTGAGGATCAGCTTGATCTTCTTGTCCGGCCCGATCACGAACACGGAGCGGATGGTCGCGTTGTCGGCCGCGGTCCGCTTCCCGCCGGTGGCGTTGGGATGGATCATGTCGAAGAGCTTGGCCACGTTCAGGTCGGCGTCGCCGATGATCGGGTAGTTCGGCGCCGCGCCCTGCGTCTCCTCGATGTCCCGGGCCCAGCGCTCGTGATCGTTCACGGGATCGATGCTGAGGCCGATCACCTTGCAGTTGCGCTGGCGGAACTCCGGCTCCAGCCGGGCCATGTAACCGAGCTCGGTGGTGCACACCGGCGTGAAGTCCTTGGGATGGGAGAAGAGGATCGCCCACCCGTCGCCGACCCACTGGTGGAAGTCGATCTTCCCCTGGGTGGTCTCGGCCTGGAAGTTGGGCGCCTCGTCCCCGATGCGCAGTGCCATGCGGTCCTCCTCGATCTGCTGGACCGCCGATTCTAGCAGCGCGGGCCGCCGGGTCCGAACTCCCGGCGGGGACCGCCGCGCTACACTCCGGCGCGGGAGGCCGCCACGCCCTTCGATCGCGCGTATTACCAGAGGTGGTACCGGGACCCCCGCCACCGGGTGCACACGCCCCGCGAGCGCGCGCGCACGGTGCGCTACGCGGTCTCGCTGGCCGAGTTCCTGCTCGGGCGGCCGCTCCGCTCCGTGCTCGACGTGGGCTGCGGCCAGGGCGAATGGCACGGGCTCGTGCGCGCGATCCGGCCGCGGGCGCGCTACGTGGGCGTGGACCCGAGCGAATACGCGGTGCGGCGCTTCGGGCGGCGGCGCCACCTGCTCCGCGGTGGCGTCGAGGACCTGCCCGCGCTGCGGCTCGGCGGGCCGTTCGACCTGGTCGTCTGCGCCGGGGTGCTGAACTACCTGCCGCGGCCGGTGCTCGGGCGCGGCCTGGGGCACATCGCGTCGCTGCTCGGCGGGGTCGCCTTCCTGGAGATCTTCGCGCGCGAGGACGAGATCGAGGGCTGCACGCAGGGGTTCGACCGGCAGTCGCGCGCGGCCTACCGGCGGTTGCTGCGCCGGCACGGGCTCACCCCGTGCGGGCCGCACGCCTACGTCGGCCGCGCGCTGCGCGGCTCGCTCGCCGCGCTCGAGAAGTGCTAGCGGCGGCGCGCGCCCCGCGGACTTCTAGCGCTCCGCTTCGCCCTGGCGCGCGAGCGAGCGGTAGTATTCCTCCACCAGCCGCTGCCATCCCGCCGGCACGTCCTGGGAGCCGGAGAGGAACAGCTTCTCGCGGTCCGGGCCCTCCACCTCGCGGCGCAGCGCGAACTCGGCCGTCTTCAGCCCCTCCACCACGGAGCCCACCAGGCGCTCCAGGCCGCGCGGCTCGTTGAAGACCGCGTCGCTGTCGCCGCGGCGCAGCCCGCGCACGACGTCCGACAGGTCGTAGGGGCCGCCGGCGCCCAGCTCGCGGCCGAGCGCCTCGGCCTCGCGCAGGCGCTCGCGCAGCTCGCGCCGGAGCTGGCGCGAGTCGCCCGGCGTGAACCGCGGCCGTCCGCCCGCGGCCAGCCCGCCCTGCGGCGAGCCGCCGCCGGGGCCTCCGTTCGAGGCGCCCTCCGCGGTCTGGCGGCCGCGGCCCTCGCCCCGCGCCTGCTGCCCCTGCTCGCCGCCGCCCTGGGCCCCGCCCGAGCCGTCGGCCTGCCGGCCCTCCTGTCCGCCGTCGCCCTGCTCCGCGCCCCCGGGCGGGCCGGCCCGATCCTGGCGCTGGCCGTCTTCGCCGCCCTCCGCGCCCTCGTCCCTGGGCGCGCCGCCGAGCGGCGAGCGCTCGCGCAGCCGCTCCTGCATCGACTCGAGGTTGCGCGCGAGGTCGCGCATGCGCTCGAGGGCGGCCGTCCGCTTGTCCTTGTCGGAGGGGCCGGCCGCGCTCGCCGCCTGGTCGAGCTTGCGGCCGAGCGCCTCGAGGTCCGAGCCGATCTCCGTCTCGAGCTGCTTGCTGCGCTCCGCCGCCCCCGCGCCGAGCACGCCCTTCGAATAGCGGATCTTGTCGCGCAGCTTGCGGTCGCGGATCGCGTCCGCCGCCTCCTGGAGCTTGCGCGCGGCGTCCTTCCGGTCGGCGCGCGCGTCCTGCGCCATCTTGTCGAGCTGCGCCTCCAGCTCCGAGACCTCGCGCGCCATCTCGTCCTTCTTCTCCATCAGCCGCGACCCGCGCGCACCGCGGGCGCCGCCCGCCTGCGCGCCGCCCTGCTGCGCGAGCTGCGCCTCGGCTTCGGCCGCGACCTCCTCCTGCTGGCGGGCCAGCTCCTGGGCCGCGCGCCGGGCCTCGCGGATGTCGCGCTCGACCCGGCCCGCCTGCGTGTTCTCGAGCCGCCGGCGGGCGTCGCGCAGCCGCTCCAGCGCCGCCGCGCTCTCGCCCATCGCGCCGCCCGGCTGTCCCGCGCGGCTCGACCGCTTCATCGCGTTGGCCGCGTCCTGCAGCCTTCGCGCGGTCTCCTGCATGGCGGGCGAGCTCTGCTCGCGGGCGAGACGTTCGAGCCGGCGTGCCAGCTCCTCGGCCTGGCGCGCGAGGTCGGCCTGCGAGCCGCCCCGGCCCCCGGACATGTTCGGGGGCAGGCCGGCGAGCTGCCGCTGCCGCTCGATCTCCTGCTCCTGGCGCCGCGCCAGCTCGCGCAGGCGCTCGAGCGCCTCGTCCACCTGGTTGTCCGCCTGCTGCTCCGCGCCACGCTGCACGGTCTCGTACTGGTTCTTCAGCTTGTCCAGCTCCAGCTCGAACAGGTCGGCCAGGTCCTCGGCGTTCATCGCGCCGCCGCCCCCTCCGCCGCCCTGCTCGAAGCTGACCTGCACCTCGCGGAAGGCGGCCTCCGCCCGCTGCAGGTGCTTCAGCGCCGCCTGCTCGGGCGGGAGCGCGTCCTTGGCCTTCCGCGCGTCGAGCCTCTCGCGCGCGCTCTTCATCTCCTCGGCGGCCTGCCGCAGCGACTGCGCGGTCTTGTCGAAGTCGGAGCCGGGCTCCAGCGCGCCGCGGTTCCCCATGCGCTGCACCAGCGACTGCACCTGCTGCTGCAGCCGGCCCTGCACCTGCGCCAGCACCGCGACGTCCTCGGCGTGCTGCTTCTCGCCGGTCCGCGCGCGGTCGCGGACGAGCTTGAAGGTCGCGGCGATGATCTGGCGCTGCTGGAAGGAGAGCGCGCCGTCCGAGCCGCCCCCCCCGCCGCCTCCGCCCCGCTGGTCGGCCTGGCGGTACTCGCGGTCGAACGGCCGGACCTCCATGAAGTAGATGTCGGTGGTGGCGGTCTGCGCCGGCGCGCCCTGGTCGGTGGCGCGGGCGAAGTAGGAGATGAAGTCGCCCGGCTCGAGGCCCAGCTCCTCGAGGAAGAACGTGTGCCCGGCGGTGAGCGCCTTCTTCGCGCGGCCCTGGTGCAGGCGGACCGACTTGTTCGGCGTGCCGTTGACCGAATAGACGAGCTCGGCGCGTCCCACGCCGTAGTCGTCCTCGGCGCTCCACTCGGTGAACACCTCCTCGATCGAGGTCACCTTGGCGTCGCGCCCGGGCTTGACCAGGGTGATGCTCGGGGGCTGGTCCGCGAGCACGTCGATCGTGTATTCGGGGGAGGCGGGCTGCAGGCCGCCGTCCCGCCGCGGCAGCTCGATGCGGTAGAAGCCCTCCCCCACCGCCTTGAACGACGCGGTGAGCGTGCCGTCCCCGGCCACCGCCATCGGCTGCGGGTCGGCGCCGTCCACGCGCAGACGGCCGGACTCGACCTTGATCGTCGGCGTGACCCGCACGCGCACCTCGGTGCCGCGCAGCACGACCACGTCGCCCGACTCCTCCTGGAGCTGCGGTTGCAGCCCGGTGTAGGCCGGGAAGTGGTACTCCAGGTCGATGCGCTTCACGTAGGGCAGGTCGGAGACGTCGAGGCGGTACTGCGGCGAGCGGACGCCCCCCGCCTCCACGAAATAGTCGGAGCCCGCCTCCAGCCCGAACAGCACGAAGCGGAACCCGTGCACCTCGGCGTCGGCGGTCATCGGCCAGCGCTTCCAGTCGGCCGAGCTGCCGGTGCGCACGGCCAGCTCGACCGCCTCCGCGTCGAAGCCCTGCAGCCGCGCGGTCACGGTCTGGCTGCCGCCGCGCGGGATGGTGGCGTGGCCCGGCTCCACCTCGATCGCGTACGGGCTGGCCGCGCGCACGCTCCAGGGCGCGAGCAGGAACGGGGCGGCGTGGCGCAGGAACGCGGGGCTCAGGATCGCCACCAGCATGCCGATGGCCGCCGCGCCCGCGAGCAGCGCCGACGCCCGGCGCAGGCCGCCGCGCTCGACGGGCCGGCCGTACTCGATGGTCTGGCACTTCTCGATCGCGCTCTCGACCACGCGCTGGATCAGCGCCGGCGACCGGTCCGCGCGCTCGTCGCTCCGGCCCGCGCGCCCGACCTCCACCGCGCTCAGGACCGTGGCCTGCAGGGAGGGCTCGTGCTCCTCGAGGTAGAGGGCCACCCGCTCGTCGGAGACCCGTCCCCAGAGCGGCAGCACCAGGAAGCGCGCGGCCAGGGCCAGGAGCGCCACGTAGGCGAAGAGCCGGAAGCTCGTCACCGCCCACGGCTCGTAACGGAAGTGGTCCATCGCGTACGCGGACACCGCCAGCGCGACGAGGCCGGCCACCAGCACGATCGCGGCGCCGCGCAGCGCGACCTTCAGCCGCCACCGGCGCCGCACGCCGCGGATCACGTCCCTCAGCTCGTCGTAGTGCGTCGCGCTCGGCGTCGTGCGTCCGGCCTGGCTCATGGCTGCGCTCCCGGTTTGCGGTTCGCGGCGGGGCGGCGGTTCGACAGCACGGTCTCGCCGACCAGGGTCAGGATCCCGCCGATCAGGAGCAGGCGCCACAGGGCCTGGCGGCCCTCGTGCTCCTCGGTCGTCGGCGCCGGCGACGTCCCCAGCGCCCGCCGGCCGTCCGGCTTCTGCGTCAGCGCGCCGTGCAGCTCCTCGGGGTCGAGCGCGGCGAGGTCCGACTCGGCGGGGTCGAAGTTCACCGCCGCCAGCTTCGACCAGCTCCCGCCCTCCAGCCGGCGGACCTCGTAGAAGCCGGGCGCGGAGAGCTCGAGCGCGCGCTGCGAGGCGGGCAGCCGCTGCTTCTGGCCGGAGGGTGGCACCACCGCCGCGTCGCGGCCCTTCAGCTCCGGGTCGGCGGAGAGGTCGAGCGCCTCGCCCACCGTGTGCCAGGGCCGCGTCTCCACGTGCCCGGCCGCGTACTTGAGGAGCTGGTGCAGGAACGGCAGGAACACCGGCTGCAGCGGCAGGTCGTTCCAGACCGTGTCCAGGGTGGAGGTCCACACCAGCACCCGGCCCCGGCCGAGGCGGTGCTCGAGGAGCGCGGGCGCGCCGTCGTCGAAGCGGGCGACCACGCCCTCGCGCGCCTGCACGGGCCGGTAGCGGAAGAACCGCGCGCTCGAGAAGTCGCCGCTGCGCGGCCCGCGGAACAGCTCGAACGCCGGGTGGTCGTAATCGAGGTGCGCGAGCGTGCCGCCCCAGTCGGCGGTGCGGTCCGCCGCGCCTTCGATGCGGCCGGGGAGCAGCGGCGCGCCGTCCACCGGCCAGTCCCGGGCGGCCTGGTCGGCCAGCGCGACCAGCACGCCGCCGCCGCGCTCCACGAACTCGCGCAGCCGCCTCGCCGCGCCGGCCGACGGCGCCGCGTCGTTGAGGACCACCACGCTCGCGCGCGCGAGGTCGTCCGGGGCGAGCATGCCGGCGGCCTTCACCTCCACCGTGAACCGCGGCCGGTGCCCGATGGCCAGCGCCCGGCGCAGGTAGAGGCTCCGGCGGCCGGAGGCGCCGCCGTTCTCGAGCACGAGCACGCGCACGTCGCCGCCCGGCGCGAGCACGAACGAGAACGCGTCGTCGTGCGGCAGGCCGTCGGCGGCGGCGCGCACGGTCGCGCGCGCGGCGACGCTGGGGAGGGGGAAGGGCTCGAAGGCGGCGGTGGCGGACGCGTTGGCGGCCAGGCTCACGCGCTGCTGGCGCACCACCCGGCCGTCCACCTCGAGCACGACGTCCACGGTCCCCTTGGCCTCCGGTCCCTTGCTGACGAGGCGCGCGGTGGTGGCGACGCGCTCGCGGCCCGCCTCGTAGTCGCGGCTGAGCTCGACGCCGGTGATCGCCAGGTTGGACGCGGCGCCGCCCGACACGTCCACCCACTGGAGCGTGGCGCCGGCGGGCAGCCGCACGTCCTGCTGCGCGTCCCAGCCGCTGCGCTGGAAGTCGGTGACCAGCACCGCCTCGCGCACGGGCAGGGTCGAGGCGTCGAGCATCTCCGCGGCCAGCCGCAGCGCGGTCGCGTAGCGCGTGGCGCCGAAGCCCGGCTCCGCCGCCTGCACCGTGGCCGCGAGCCGCGCGTGGTCCGCGGTCGGCTCCCCGCTCGACTGCGCCGTCCCGTCGAACAGGATCACGGCGGCGCGGTCCTGCGCGCCCAGCCCGCCCAGCGCCCGCCGGGCCGCCTCCTTGGCCTTCGTCCAGCGGTCGCCGTACGACATGCTGCCGGACCGGTCGAGCAGGACCACGCGCGTGCGGGCCGCGCCCGGGGCCGCGGTGGCGGCCTGGCTGGGCGTGGAGACGAACGGCCGCGCGAAAGCGAGCGCCAGCAGCGCGAAGGCCGCGCAGCGCACCGCGAACAGCAGCCAGTTCCGCAGCGTCTGCCGCCGGGAGGCCTTGTAGGGGATGCGCTGCAGGAACATCAGCGACGGGAACGGGATCGTCTTGTTGCGCGTGCGGTGCGTCAGGTGAACGAGGACCGGCACGCTGAGGGCGGCGAGGCCGGCGAGGAACAGCGGCGTCAGGAATCCCATGGGCGCGACTTGCCCCGCGTCAAGTGTAGCGCAGGGCCGCGAACGGCCCTCGCGGTCCAGCCGGCTGAACACCGGCGACTGGCCCGGGCGGAGTGGATCACCAGGGGCGCAGACGCCGTCGCCGCGCCGCCTATCGCCGCCGGACCAGCCGCTCGCGCCTGGACAGGTAGCTGAACAGCGCCAGGTCCAGCGGCTTCGAGGTGTCGAACAGCGCGTAGTCCACGCGGTTCTCGCCCAGCACGCGCGAGAGCGCCGCGATGTGCTCGCCCACGAGCTGCTGGTAGCGCGCCCGCGCCTCCGCGGGCACCACCGGTATCGTCTCGCCGCTCTCCAGGTCCTCGTAGGCGGCCGGCTCCTCGAACGGGAAGGACAGCTCGGCCGGGTCGAGCAGGTGGAACACGATCAGGTCGCTGCCGCGGGCGGCGAGGCGGGCCACGGCGTCGAGCGCCGCCCTGGGCTCCTCGTACAGGTCCGAGATCAGCACGACGATGCCCCGCCGGTGCAGGGCCTCCCCCGCCTTGCGCAGCGGCCGCGCCAGCTCACCGCGGCGGCCGCGCCCGCCGGCGTCGATACGGTCGAGCGTGTGGAGCAGGATGGGCAGGTGCTTGGCCGAGGGCGGCACGAAGTCCACGATGTCCTCGTCGAAGGTGACGAGCCCCACGCGGTCGCGCTGCTTGCGCGAGAGGTAGGCCAGGCAGGCCGCGAGGAAGCGGCCGTAGTCGAGCTTGGTCAGGGCGTGGCTGGTGAAGCGCATCGAGCGCGAGATGTCGAGGAGCTGGATCAGGTCGGTGTTCGAGTCGGCCTCGAACTCCTTCAGGAAGAAGCGGTCGGTGCGGCCGAACAGCCGCCAGTCGATGCGCCGGATGTCGTCGCCGGGCATGTAGGCGCGGTGCTCCGCGAAGTCGATCGAGCGGCCGAGGTAGGGCGAGCGGTGCAGGCCGGAGAGGAAGCCCTCGACGACCACGCGCGAGAGCAGCTCTACGTTGCCGAGCCGGGCCAGGACCTTGGGGTCCAGGAACCGGCTCGTGCCCTGTCCGCGGACCGGCGCTTCAGGCACGCGGCACTCCCCTACATCCCCGAGCGCGGCCGCGGCACCGCGGCCAGCAGCTCGGCGTCATTGGCGAATGCGGCGTTCTCCGCTCCGCGCACCGCGTCGTCATGCGCATCGCGCAGGGTGAACCTGCCGCGATGCGATCGAGGAGACGCTCCGCTGCGAGCACCGGACGCTCGACGCGCTACCCTCACATTCCCGACCGGGGCCGCGGCACCGCCGCCAGCAGCTCGTCCACGATCCGCGTCTTGCCGACGTGCTCGGACTCGGCGTGGAAGTTGGTGAGGATCCGGTGGCGGAACACCGGGTGCGCGAGCGCCCGGATGTCGTCGAAGCTCACGTTGTAGCGGCCGTTCATCAGCGCGCGCGCCTTGCCGCCGAGCACGAGGTACTGCGCCGCGCGCACGCTCGCCCCGTACTCCACCCACTTCTTCACGAACTCGGGCGGGTTCTCCTGCGAGGGCCGGCTCGTGCGCGCCAGCGCCACCGCGTAGCGCACCACCTCGTCCGCCACCGGCACCCGCCGCACCAGCTTCTGGAAGGCCACGATGTCCTCGCCGGTGACCGTGCGCTCGAAGCGGAGGTTCTGCGTGGAGGTGGTGTTCGCCACCACCTGCACCTCCTCGTCCAGGGGCAGGTAGTCGATCACGATGTCGAACATGAACCGGTCGAGCTGGGCCTCCGGCAGCGGGTAGGTGCCCTCGAGCTCGATCGGGTTCTGGGTGGCGAACACGAAGAACGGCTCCTCGAGGGTGTAGGTCTTCCCCTGCACGGTCACCCGGTGCTCCTGCATCGCCTCGAGCAGCGCGGACTGCGTCTTGGGCGGCGTGCGGTTGATCTCGTCGGCCAGGACGATGTGGCTGAAGATCGGGCCGGGGGTGAAGATCAGGTGCCGGCGCCCCGTCTCGGGGTCCTCCTGGATGATGTCGGTGCCGGTGATGTCGGACGGCATCAGGTCCGGCGTGAACTGGATGCGCGAGAACTTCAGGTCCAGCACCTGGGCCAGGGTGTGGATGATCAGGGTCTTGGCCAGCCCCGGCACCCCGGTGATGATGCTGTTGCCGCCCACGAACAGCGAGATCAGCACCTGCTCGACCACGTCGTCCTGGCCCACGATCAGCTTGCGCAGCTCGGCCAGGATGCGGTCGCGGCCCTGCTTCATCTGCTCGGCCAGGGCGAGGTCGTCGGATCCGGGGGTGTCGACTAGGGTGGCGCTCATGGGGGCCCTCAGTGGGTCATGCCGTAGATGACGTAGTCCACGCCGAACTTGTAGGCCTCGTTGGCGAGGTCGATCGGCACCCAGCCGGTGTCCGACCATTCCCAGTATTCGCTGAGGTCCTGGTTGTAGTTCACCACGACCATCAGCCGCTTGCGCGGGTCGTTGTCCTCGTAGACGCCGAGCACGCTGGCGGGGAAGCCACGGAAGTAGGGGTGGTGGAAGGTCTTCACGTCCACGCGGAAGAACGAGTCGAACACGGGATGGGACGGGTCGAGCTTGACCAGCTGC
>DATBIZ010000348.1:0-3493 GCA_036556645.1 Vicinamibacteria bacterium
GTGCGGATCAGCGGCCGGTCGCGCCGCTCGAGCGCGTGATCGTCGTGATCGTCGTGCAGTTCGCGAGTGAGCCGGAGCCGGCGCCCATGGCGGTGCCTGCGGTGCCGGTTCCGGTCGTCCCCGTCCCGGTGCTTCCGGTGCCGGTGGTGCCCGTTCCGGTCGTCCCGGTCGCGGCCCCCGCCGGCGCCTCGCAGGTCACCGTGACCGTCTCGCCCGCCTGGATGCCGCTGAGGCTCGACGCCGCGATGGTGGCCACGTTCACCCGCCGGCCCTCGCCGCCGGTCGTTCCGGTTTCGCGGAGCGTGATCGTGCGGCCCGACTGGTCCACCGAAATCACCGTCGCGGTGATCGCCCCCGCCATGTCGCCGGTGCTGCCGCTCATGGTGCCCGGGCTCGCATAGGTCTCGGCGTACGGCGACGCGCCCGGCGAGGGGCTCGAGGCGGCGCCCGCCTGTCCCTCGTAACGGTCCCGGCAGCCCACGGCGAGCAGGATCAACGGTACGGCCAGGATCTTCTTGGTCATGTGATGTCTCCTCCAAAGGGGACCACGCCGTCCCGGAATGAAGTCGCGCGTGCCGCGTGGTCCCACAGTCCACGTTCAACCCGGGGGGCGAGACGCACAATGGGGTAAACACCTGAATGCGGGCCGGGCGCGTGCGCCGGACCACATCCCTCGCGCTGGTATAGTCGGCTGCTTGCGCCGCAACTCGTTCCTTCTCCTCTGCGTGCTGGCCGGCGCGTGCGGGCGGCCCGCCCCGCCGCCGGCGGCACCGCTCTTCCCGATCTCCACGGCGTGGACCGCCACGCTCGACCAGCCGGTGGACGGCCCGGCCGCGGTCTGCGGCCCGCGGGTCGTGCTGCACACGCGCGACGGAACCCTCCATGCCCTGGAGCACTCCGGCGGCCGCGTGGCCTGGCGACAACCGATCGGGCAAGGGATCGTGGGCGGGGGAGAGGCGATCCTGTGCCTGCGCCGGACCGACGGCGTGGTGATCGGCCTGGATCCGGCGACCGGGGCCGAGCGCTGGCGCACGCCTACCCCGATCGAGGGCGACCTGCCGCCCGTCGTCGCGGCCGGCCGCGTGCTGCTGGCCGGCACCGGCGCGGCCGCCCTGGAGGCGGCCTCGGGCGCGATCGTGTGGTCGGTGGCGGGCGCCACGACGGCCACCGCCGCGCCGGCCGCGATCGGGCCCTGCGTGGTGCTCGCGGAGGGCGACGTCATCCGGTGCCGCGATGCGGCGACCGGCCGCTCGCGGTGGGAGCACCGCGCGCGCGGCACGGTCACGAGTCCCGCGGTCACGGATGGCGACGGCCGCGTCCTCGTGGGCACCGCCGGGCGCGAGTTCCTCGCCCTCGACCTCGACGACGGGGACCGCCAGTGGCGCTGGAAGGTCGGCGCCGACGTGATCTGGCCGGCCGTGGTCTGGCGCGACCTGGTGATCTTCGCCACGCACGAGAACGTCCTCTACGGGCTCAAGCGCGGCGGCGGCAACATGGCCTGGCGCGCGGGGCTGCCCTCGCGCCCGCTCGCGCCGCCGGTGCTGGTCGGCAACGACGTCCTCGTCGCCTGCTACGGCGCGCGGCCCGAGGAGAACGTCCTGGTCGGCTATGCCGCCGAATCCGGCGAGCGGCTGGGCGACCTGCGCACGACCGGCGAGCTGGCGGCGACGCCGGCGGCGGTGCCCGGCCGCCTGCTGCTGCCGCTGCGCGACCGGCGCGTGGTCGCGCTCGCGCTGCCGGAGCCGCCCGCGACGCCGCGCGATCCTTGACAGGCCGGAACGTGCTTGGCAGACTTGGCTTTCCGCACCCTTTCAACCTTTTATCCCGAGGAGCTCACGAGATGTCCTTCCAGAAGGCTGTAACGCTGCTCGCGCTGGCGACGCTTCCCGCGGCGTGCGGCGGTGGGTCCACGACCGACCAGGCCGCGCCGCCCTCGACGACCGCCGCGGGCGCGGCCGCGGCGACGAGCGGGAACGGCACGATCGCCGGCAAGGTCAGCTTCACCGGCACGGCGCCCGCGCCGGAGAAGGTGAAGGTCGCCGCCGATCCGAAGTGCCAGAGCATGCACCCGCAGGGCCTGGAGAAGCAGACGGTCGCGGTGAAGGACGGGGGCCTCGCCCACGTCTTCGTGTGGGTGAAGAACGCGCCCGGCGGCGGCGCCCCGCCCAGCGATCCCGTCGAGCTGGACCAGGAGGGCTGCGAGTACCACCCGCACGTGATCGGGGTGCGGACCGGCCAGCCGATCAAGATCAAGAACAGCGACGACACGCTGCACAACATCCATCCGCGGCCCACCGTGAACGCCGAGTTCAACGTGGGCCAGCCCCGCAAGGGCATGGAGTCCACCAAGACGTTCGACAAGCAGGAGATCATGATCCCGGTCGGTTGCGACGTGCACCCCTGGATGCGCTCGTACATCTCCGTGGTGAGCCACCCGTTCTTCGCGGTCACCAAGGACGACGGCACCTACGAGATCAAGGGCCTGCCCCCCGGGGACTACGAGGTCGAGGCCTACCACGAGAAGCTGAAGACCCAGACCCAGAAGGTCTCGGTCAAGGACGGCGACAACAAGCTCGACTTCACGTACGGGACCTAGCGTGTACTCGCCCTGGCGGCACGGGTGGAGCGTAGCCACCTGTGCCGCCACCCTCGCGCTGATCTTCGTCGGCGGGCTCGTCACGAGCACCGGCTCGGGCCTGGCCGTGCCCGACTGGCCGCTGTCCTACGGCATGCTGATGCCGCCGATGGTCGGCGGCATCTTCTACGAGCACGGCCACCGCATGGCGGCCACGTTCGTCGGGTTCCTGACCCTCGTGCTCGCGGTGTGGACCGCGCGGCGCGAGCCGCGCCCGGGCGTCCGCCGGCTGGCCTGGGCCGCCCTGGCCGCGGTCGTCGCCCAGGGCCTGCTCGGCGGGATCACCGTGATCTTCCTGCTCCCCACCGCCGTTTCGGTCCTGCACGCCTGCCTCGCGCAGACGTTCTTCTGCATCACGGTCGCGCTCGCCTACGCGACCTCGCGGGAGTGGATCTTCGCCGGCCCGCCGCAGGAGGACCTCGCGGGCCTGCGCGCCGCCGGCGCGGTGGCCACGGCTGCCGTGTTCGTCCAGCTCCTGCTCGGCGCGCTGATGCGGCACACCGGCGCCGGGCTGGCCATCCCCGACTTCCCGCTGGCGCTCGGACGCGTGGTACCGCCGCTCGACTCCGCGCCCGTCGCGCTGCACTTCGCGCACCGCGTGGGCGCGCTGGTGGTGCTCGCCGCGATCGCGTACCTGGCGCGGCAGGCCTTCCGCTCGCGCGATGCCCGGTTCCGCCGCACCGGCGCGCTGCTGGCCGCGCTGGCCGTGGCGCAGGCCGCGCTCGGCGCGTTGACCGTGCTCACGGAGAAGGCGGTGGTGCCCACGACCGCCCACGTGATGACCGGCGCCGCGGTGCTCGGGCTCTCCTGGTTCTTCACCCTGCGCGCGCGGCGGCATCTCCGCCGGCCGCAGCCGAT
>DATBIZ010000349.1:0-1702 GCA_036556645.1 Vicinamibacteria bacterium
ATCAACGACGACGAGCGCGGAGCGTAGTGGGCCACATTCCGGAATAAGATGCCGTACCAGCAGATCCTGGAGGATCTGGTCCGCTCCGTGGACCGGGTGGAGGGCGCTCTCCTGCTCGATTCCACCGGCGAGCTGGTGGTCGCGTCGGGGCAGGCCGGCATGCGGCATCAGCTCATCGGCGCCTATCAGGGGATCGTGCTGGCGCAGGCCCGGCGCGTGGCCGCGCGGCACGCCCTGGGCGAGGTGGGCTACCTGCTCTGGCGGCACGGCCGGGGCAGCGTGATCGTGCGGCCGCTCAAGGACGGCTACTACCTGGTGGTCAACGTGGCCCCGCAGGGCGACGTGGCGCGCGGCCTCTACCGCTCCGAAGCCGTGCAGGAGCGCCTCAACGCCGAGCTATGAGCAGCGGCGGCCTGTTCGACCGGCTGAAGAAGGGCCTCACGCGCACCCGGGACATCCTCAACGCGGACGTGATGGACCTCGCGCGCGGCCGCCGCCCGCTGCAGCCCGAGGACCTGGACGCGATCGAGGAGTCGCTGATCGCGGCGGACATGGGCCTGGCCGCGACGCAGCAGGCGATGGAGGTGCTGCGCGACAAGAGCGCGCAGGTCTGGACCGGCGGCGCCGCGGCCATGCGCGCGCTGCTCCGCGAGGAGACGAAGAAGGCGCTGCAGCGGCCGCTGGCCGTCGCGCCGTTCTCGCGGCGGCCCTGGGTGGTGTTCGTGGTCGGCGTGAACGGGGTGGGGAAGACCACCACCATCGGCAAGCTGGCCCACGCCTGGAGACGCGAGGGCCGCGCCACGCTGCTCTGCGCGGCCGACACGTTCCGGGCCGCCGCCGCCGAGCAGCTCCAGGTCTGGGCCGAGCGCACGCGCTCGCCGTTCCATCGCGGCGCGCAGGGCGCGGACCCGGCCGCCGTGCTGACCGACGGCCTGCGCGCGGCGCGGAGCCGGGGGCTCGACGCGGTGCTGGTGGACACCGCCGGGCGGCTGCACACCAAAGGCAACCTGATGGCGGAGCTGGCCAAGATGGCGCGCGTGGCCTCCCGCGAGGTCGAAGGCGCCCCCCACGAGACGCTGCTCGTGCTCGACGCGACGCTGGGCTCGAACGCGATCGCGCAGGCGCGCGAGTTCACCAAGGCCGCCGCCGTGACCGGGCTCGTCCTGACCAAGCTGGACGGCACGGCGAAGGGCGGGGTGGCGGTGGCGGTCGTCCGCGAGCTGGGCGTGCCCATCCGCTACGTCGGCGTCGGTGAGTCGGTGGACGACCTGCTGCCGTTCGACGCGGAGGCGTTCGCGGAGAGCCTGTTCCCGCAGGAGGCCGAGGCGGTGTGAGCGCACGTGCACGCGGACGTAAACGTGCGCGAACCCGTAGGCGTACAGGTACACGTACACGTGCCCGAAACCACGACGTCGCCTTCATGCGCCGCGCCCTCGAGCTGGCCGCGCGCGGGCTCGGTGAAACGAACCCCAACCCGCTGGTCGGCTGCGTGATCGTCAAGGACGGGCGGATCGTGGGCGAAGCCTTCCATCGGCGCGCCGGGGAGCCGCACGCGGAGGTGCTCGCGCTGCGGAAGGCCGGCGCACGCGCCCGCGGGGCGACCCTCTACGTGAACCTCGAGCCGTGCGCGCATCACGGGCGCACCCCGCCCTGCGCGCCCGCGCTCGTCGCCGCGGGCGTGCGGCGGGTGGTGGCCGCGATG
>DATBIZ010000350.1:0-2717 GCA_036556645.1 Vicinamibacteria bacterium
CCAGGAGGGCGCGGCGCTTCGCGGCCTCGCTGGGGAACGTGCGCGCGGTGAGCCGCAGGTTGGGCCGGTCGAACCCCCGCACGCGGACTTGCCCGCGCCGGTGGGCATGACGACCAGGGTGTCGCGCCCGCCGACCACGGCGCGGATCGCCTCTTCCTGCCCGGGCCTCAGCTCGGCGAAGCCGAGCCGCTCGCGCGCCACGCTCGCCACGTCACCCGGCATCTCTCAGGCGGCCAGGATCGACCGCAAGGCGTCCACGAACGCCCTCATCTCCGCCGGCGTGCCGAGCGAGACGCGCAGCCAGGTCGGCATCGAGGGGAAGCGCCGGCCGACCAGGATGTGGCGGCCGCGGAAGGCCTCGATCACCGGTCCCGCGTCGCGGCCGAGGTCGATCATCAGGAAGTTCGCGTGCGAGGGGATGTAGCGGCGGCCGTCCTTGTCCAGCTCGCGGCAGAGCCAGGCGCGGGCGTCGCGGTTGAGCGTGCGCTGCGCGGCGAGGTGCGCGTCGTCGCCGAAGCTGGCCGCCGCCGCGGCCAGCGCGCCCGTGTTCGCGTTGTCGAACGCGGCGTGCGCGCGCACGGCCGCGGCCAGCTCGCGCTGCGCCACCCCGTACCCGATCCGCAGGCCCGCCAGCCCGTGCGCCTTCGAGAACGTCCGCACCAGCAGCAGGTTGGGCATGCGCGGCAGCCACTCGAACGCGCTCGCGTAGGAGCGGTCCTCCACGAAATGGTGGTAGGCCTCGTCCACCAGCACGGCGGCGGTCCGGGGGACGCGCTCGAGGAACAGGACGAGCTCGTCGCGGCTGACCAGGGTGCCGGTCGGGTTGTTCGGGTTGCAGACGTAGACCAGGCCGGTCCGCTCGTCGCAGGCGGCCAGCATCTTCGGCAGGTCGTGGCGGAAGTCGGCGGTGAGCGGCACCTGGATCGTCTCCGCCGCGGCCACGCGCGCGTAGCCCAGCACCGCCTCGAACGTGGTCTGGCCGGCCACCAGGGTGCGGCCCGGGCGCAGGCAGGCCATCGCCGCCATCTGCAGCACCTCGCCGGAGCCGCAGCCGAACACCACCTGCTCCGGCGCGACGCCGTGCGCGGCGGCGATCGCCTCGGAGAGCGCGCGCTCGGCCGCGTCCGGGTAGCGCGAGGCGGCCGCCTGCGCGCGCGCGAGCGCGTCGAGCGCGCGCGGCGAAGGGCCGTAGGGGTTCTCGTTCGAGTTGAGCTGGATCGCGTCGGCGGGCGCGCCCGCGGGCAGGCTCGCCTCCGCGGGCCGCGCGGGCAGCGCGGCGGCCGCGCCCGCCGCGGCCAGCGTGGATGCGAACTGGCGGCGGGACAGCCCGGGCGCGCGCCTCATCGCGCCGGCGCCTCCTGGCCGGTGAGGATGCGCTGCTCCGGGCGCGGCGGGTTGACGTACGCGGAGACCAGGCTCTCGTGGCCGCCGGGGCCGAGCGCCGCCACGCCGAAGACGTGGTCGTCGATCGAGAGGCCGGGCAGCACCAGCTCCGTGACCGCGCCCACCGTCCGCTCGTGCTGCCAGTCCGCAGACCAGGAGTCGCGCCAGAACACGCGGTAGCCGGCCGCCCCGGGGGAGGCCGTCCAGCGCAGCCGCGCGTCGTAGCCGGAAGGCTGGCGGTCGAGCAGGGGCCGGCCGCGCTCGTCCACCACGCCCGGCGCGGGGGGCGCCAGCGCGAGCACGGCCAGCGCCGCCGCGTTCACGCGCGCGTTCTTCGCGAGGTAGTCCGGCGAGACGCCCTCGAACGTGTCCTCGGCCACGTGCTGGCGCGCGAAGTTCTCCTTCGACTCGCTGAAGCGCACGCCGGGGAACCCGTGCTGGTTGAAGGCGGTGTGGTCGCCGCCCCGGCCGAAGCGGTCGTGCCGCGCCACCAGCCGCACCCGGTGCCCCGGCACGTAGCGCGCGGCCTGGCGGCGGATCGCGCGCGCGAGCTGGCGCGAGCGGGAGTCCTCCGGCCCCTCGGAGAACACGCGCACGCTCGCGGAGTCCACCGTGCCGTCGCCCCCCCGCACGCCGCCGACGATGTCGTTGTTGAGCACGCCGTCGATGGTCCAGCTCTCCGCCGCGGCCTTCTGCGCGTGCAGCTTGGCGCCCACCAGACCCTGCTCCTCGCCCGCGAACGCGATGAACACCAGCGTGGCGTCGAACTCGATCCCGCTCTGCGCGAACACCCGCGCGAGCTCCAGGGTGAGCGCGGTGCCGCTGCCGTCGTCGTTGACGCCGGGGGCGGGGTTGTCGGTGATCGTCCAGTCGAACGCTCCCCCCGGCTGCCGGGCGACGGTGTCGTAGTGGCCGCTCACGTAGAAGCGCCGCGCGCTGCGCCCGGGCAGCACCGCCATCACGTTGCGGAGCGCCACGTCGCGGGTCACGCGCTCGCCCTGCTTCGGGACGGCGTAGGTGTCGAACGCGACCTGCAGGCGGGGGCTGGCCGCGCGCAGGCCCTCGAGCATCCACTGGCCGGCGGCGGCGATGCCGCGTCCCGGCGCCTCGCTGGAGAGCGTATGCCGCGTCTGGAAGGAGCCGAGCTTCTGGAGCGTGGCCGCGAGCCGTGGCTCGGAGACGCCGGAGAGCAGCGTGACGACCCGCGGGTCCACGTCCGGCCCGGGCGTCTCGGCCCGGGCGGACAGGCCGGCGGCGGCGAGCGCCAGGCCGAGGAGAAGGCGGATCGCCCGCGAGGACGGAGCGCGGCGGAGGTCCATGTGGAAGGAAAGTCT
>DATBIZ010000351.1:0-10250 GCA_036556645.1 Vicinamibacteria bacterium
CCGGCCACGCGACGCGCGGCTCCGCGGTGGGGCGCGCCGGCGCGGCCGGCGTGATCGCCGCCGCCAGCGTCACCGGTGCCGGCGCGGTGGTCGCAGAGGGCGGCTCGGCCCGGCCCCAGCGGCGCTGTCCGCCGAGCAGGACGGCAGTCAGCGCCGCCCCGCCCAGGGCGGCCCCGGCGGCCAGCGCGGCGCCGCGCGTCCAGCTCCCGCCGGCCGTACCCGCGCTCGACGCGGCGAGGACCAGGAACCCGCGGTCGTGGGTGTGCTTGTCGCGCTCGAGCTTCTTCAGCGCCTCGAGGATCAGGCTCACGAGGTGGCCCGCGCCTCCTGCAGTCGCGGCCGGCGGTAGCTCCCGAGGCTGTAGAGCGTCATGATCGTGCGCGAGCCGATCACGCCGTCCGCGGAGAGCTCCACGTCGCGCTGGAAGCGCGACACCGCGGAGGGCAGGTCGAGGTCGCGGCCCAGGTAGCCCAGGCGCGCCAGGCTCTCGCGGGCCCAGGCCGTGGTGCGGGTGGTGTCGGCGTTGCGCGCGAGCGCGTCGAAGTCCCGCCACAGGAAGAGGGCCTGCCGCGTCCACAGGCGATCCACCTCGCCCAGCGGCACGCGCATCGGCCCGCCCGCGCCCGCGGAGACCACCGCGTCGTTGCCCTCGATGCGCAGCAGGGCCAGATAGCAGGTGTCGCGCCGCGCCGGGTGGAACATCTCGAGCACCGCCGGCAGGTCGAGGCGCCGCACCTGGTCCATGTGCGTGCGCAGCGCGGTGCGCTCCAGCTCGCCGGCTCCCCAGAGCGTCTCGACCTCGCGCACCGCTCCCTGCAGCGACGGGTCACGCTCCAGCGCGAGCACCACCGGCTCGAGCGCGCGGCCCGCCGGCGTGGCCGCCGGCGCCGGCGTGGGCAGCGGACCGGCGGTGGCCGGCGCCGGCACCGCCGATCCGCCGCGGAGCGCGAACGGCGCGGCGAGGCCCAGCGCGGCCAGGCCGGCGACCGCCGCGGCCAGGGCCGGCCGCACGGCTGGCCGCCGGGGAGGGGCGGCCGCGACCTCGGCCGCCGCGCGGCGGACCATGGCCGCGTCGATCGTGCGCGTGCCGGCCACGTAGCCGGCGAGCAGGGCGCGGTCGCAGATCAGGTTGACCAGGCGGGGCACGCCGCCCGAGCGCTCGTGCACGGCCGCCAGCGCGTCCGGCGCGAAGGCGACCTTGCCCTCGCCGCCCGCCACCGTGAGGCGATGGCGGATGTAGTCGTCGGTCTCCGCCCGGCTGAGCGCGCCCAGGTGATAGCGCGCGGTGACGCGCTGCGCGAGCTGGCGCAGCTCGCGCCGGGCCAGCATCTCCTGCAGCTCCGACTGGCCGACCAGCACGATCTGGATCAGCTTCTCGGTATCGGTCTCCAGGTTGGAGATCAGGCGCACCTGCTCGAGCACCTCGGGCGAGAGGTCCTGCGCCTCGTCGATCAGCAGCACGACCTGGCGGCCCTCGGCGCGCGCCTGCAGCAGGAACCGGTGGAGCGCGTCCACGTGGTCCTTCAGCGAGCTGCCGGTCACCGGCACGTGCAGGTCTTCGAGGATCGAGCGCAGCAGCTCCGCCGCCGTGAGGGCGGGGTAGAGCACGAGCGCGGTGGCGGTGGTGGCGTCGAGCCGCGAGAGGAAGTACCGCGTCAGCGTGGTCTTCCCGGTGCCGACCTCGCCCGTGATCAGCACGAACCCGCCGCGCTCGCGCCGGGCGTACTCGAGGTGCGCCACGGCCTCGGTGTGCCGCAGCGAGGGATAGAGGTACTTGGGGTCCGGGGTCAGGCTGAAGGGCTTCTCGACGAAGCCGTAATGCGCCTCGTACACGCTCTCAGCACCTCGTACGGCGAAGGGCGGTGAGTCTACCACGGCGTCACCTCGGGGGGATGGCTCGGGCCGCGACGGGAACATCGGCTCCGATGGCCCTCGCGCTCCCCCGAACCCACGTTCGCCCGCTATGCTCGGCCAATGGCCGTCGCCCGCGAGGTGGAGGTTCCGGCCGGCGAGTTCTCCGTCACCGCCTCCGTCCACGGCGAGGGCGGCACCGCGGTGATCCTCGGCCACGGCGCCGGCGGCACGCGGCGCACGCCGTTCCTCGTCCAGCTTGCGGACGCCGTCGCGGCCTCCGGCCGCTGCACGGTCCTCTACAACTTCCGCTACACGGACCAGCGCCGGCGCATTCCCGACAAGCCCGAGGTCCTGGAGCGCACGACCGCGGCCGTAGGGGAGTTCGCGCGCGCGGAGCTTGGGGCGCGGCACGTCGTGCACGGCGGGAAGTCCATGGGCGGCCGCATCGCCTCCCAGGCCGTGGCGGGTGGCATGCCGGCGAGCGGGCTCGTGTTCCTCGGCTACCCGCTGCACCCGCCCGGCAAGCCCGAGCACCTTCGCGACAAGCACTTCGACCGCGTGGGCGTGCCGATGCTGTTCGTGCAGGGCACGCGCGACGCGTTCGCCCGCCCGGAGCTGCTGGAGGGCCTGCTGCGGTCGCTGGGCGACCGGGCGCGGCTTCTACGCATCGAGGGCGGGGACCACTCGTTCGTCGTCCCCAGGGGCGCCGGCCGCCAGGCCGCCGACGTGGAGGCGGAGATCGCGCGCGGGCTCGTGTCCTGGCTCGGCGAACGCGGGCTCTGACCGCGGTCCGCGCCGGAGGCGCGTGTTATCATCGCCGCCTCGTTCGAGGAGACCACATGGCCGGCACCTGGTGGCCCGCGCTGCGCGCGGGCGAGCTGATCGCATACCTCACCGACGAGGAGCTGCAGCGCCTGCACGCGGTGACGGTCCCGGTGCTGGCGGAGCCCGGCGACGTGATCTTCTACAAGGGCGCGCCCTCGAAGAGCCTGATCATCGTCGAGGAGGGCGAGGTCGAGGCCTTCGCGGAGAGCGGGGACGGGACCGCCGTGCTCGGCAGCGCGGGCGCGGGCAGCGTGATGGGCGAGCTGGGCTTCCTGGACGGACAGCCCCGAGCCAACCACGTGCGCGCGGCGACCGCCTGCCGGCTGCGCAAGCTCACCCGCGAGCAGCTCCTCCAGCTCGCGGGCGAGGACACGCTGCTCTTCGGCAAGCTGGTGATCTCGCTGGCCGAGCTGCTGGCCGCGCGCTACCGGCGCGTGGTGACCGAGCTCGAGCCGCTGCGCGCGCCGGAGCTCCACGACTCGAGCCCGGAGGCCGCCGAGGCCCTCGACGTGCTCAAGGCCGTGGCGCTCGAGACGAAGAACCTGGCTGAACTGTAGCCTCCGCTAGAAGGAGCGCCGTGGCTCCCGCTCGACCCACCCTTCCCGACGACGCGCGCCTGGTCGAGCTGCGCGCGGAGCACGTCACGTTCCGCTCGAAGCGCCGGGTGGCCCCGGGCACCGTGATCGAGTTCGACCTGGTGATGGAGGGCCGCCCCTGGTCGCTCAGCGCGCCGGTGGTGACCTGCCTGGCGCGCAAGGACGGCGGGGTCGCGATGTTCGAGATGCGCGTGTCCTTCGAGTCGCTCTCCGAGCCCGACCGCAAGCTGATCTCGCTGTTCATCGAGAAGGGCCGCGGCGCGCCGCAGCTCGCGCCGGCGCGCACGCGGTAGATGGCGCGCTTCGACCTGCGCGGCGCCGCGGTCGCGGTGACCGGCGCCTCGGCCGGCATCGGCCGCGCGACCGCGCTGGCCTTCGCGCGCGAGGGCGCGCGGGTGGCCGTCTGCGCGCGCCGGCGCGACCGCCTGCAGGCGCTGGCCGCGGAGGTGGCGGCGCTGGGCGCCGACGCGCTGGCGCAGGAGGTGGACGTGGCGCGCGAAGACCAGGTGCGCGCGTTCGTGGAGGCCTGCGTGGCGCGCTTCGGGCGGCTCGACGTGCTGGTCAACAACGCCGGCTACGGCGTGCACGGGCGCGTCGAGGACACGCCGGCCGCGGACTACGAGCGCTTGATGGCCGTGAACTACCTGGGCACCGTGTACGGCTGCCGCGCCGCGGTGCCCGTGATGCGGCGGCAGGGCCGCGGGGTGATCGTGAACGTCTCGTCGATCGTGGGCAAGCGCGCGATGCCGGGCAGCGCCGCCTACGCGGCCACGAAGGCCGCGCAGGTGAGCCTGACCGAGTCGCTGCGCGTCGAGCTGGCGGGCACGGGCGTGTTCGCGTGCTCGGTGCACCCGATCGGCACCGCGACCGAGTTCGCGGAGGTGGTCGAACGCACCTCGCCCGGCCGCCGCGGCGGCGCGGTCGGCCCGCAGCAGACCGCGGAGGCGGTGGCGCGCGCGATCGTCCGCTGCGCGCGGCGGCCGCGGCCGGAGGTGTACCCGTACCCGTGGTCGCGGCCGCTGGTGTGGCTCAACGCGCTGCTGCCCTCCGTGGTGGACCGCGTGGCGGCTCGCGCCGCGCGGCGGGCGGGAAGGCTGTGAGCGCGCTCGAGCGCGTGACCCGCCGCTTCGTGCAGCGCCTGGTCGCGCCGCCCGGGCGCGTGATGCCGCTGCTGACCGCGGCCCGCGAGAACGAGTGGGCCGCGATGTTCCAGCCGCGGATCCTGCACGCCGGGGAGCCGCCGGGCGGCCTGCGGGGCGTGTTCCTCACCGGCTCCGGCGCGGACGAGACGCTCTGGACGATGACCGCGTACGACGAGGCGGCCGGTCAGGTGGCCTACTTCCGGACGGTGCCGGGCGTGCTGGCGGTGCACATCGAGATCCGGCTGGCGGCGGAGGGAACAGACGCGTGCACGGCGAACGTGGCCTACACGTACGCGGCGCTGAGCGCGGCCGGGAACGGGCGCGTCGAGGCGATGACCGAGGAGCGCTACGAGGCGCAGATGGTCGAGTGGGAGCGCGCGCTCAACCATTACCTGAGCACCGGGGAGCGGCTGGGGAACTACTGACCCGCTTGGACCGGGCCGAGCCGCGCCGAACGGTACCGGTAACCGAGTCCGTGACCGAACCGGCATCCGTATCCGAGAGCGAGTCCGAGTCCGTGACCGAACCGGCATCCGTATCCGAGCCCGAGTCCGAGTCCGAGTCCGATACCGAGTCCGAGTCCGATACCGAGTCCGGACGACTCGGTTTCGGGTTCGGGTACCGGCACCGGTTCGGGTACGGGCTCGACCTAAGGCCGCCCCGCGGAGTGGAGGTAGTCGGCGGTCAGGTGCAGCAGCGCGCGCACGCCGGTGGGCAGGGCGGCTTCGTCCACGTAGAAGCGCGGGGAGTGGTTCGACTCGACGTTGGCCAGCCGCTCTTTCGGCGTCACGCCCAGGAAGAAGAAGAGCCCCGGCACCCGCTGCTGGAAATAGCTGAAGTCCTCCGCTCCGGTCACCTTCCGCATCTCGGTCGCGCGTCCGGGCGCCACGCGCTCGAGCGTGGGCCGCATGCGGGACGTGAGCTCCGGCGTGTTCGCGGTCACCGGGTAGCCCTTCTCGATCGTGACCACCGCGCGCGCGCCGGCCCCGGCGGCGACGCTCTCCGCGATCTGGCGCACGCGCCGGTGGGCGTCCTCGCGCATCCCCTCGTCGAACGTGCGGATCGTGCCCACGAGGCGGGCGCGGTCGGGGATGATGTTGTTGCGGACGCCGGCCTCGAACTGGCCGACCGTCACCACCGCCGGCTCCCTCACGATGTCCATGCCCCGGCTGACGATCGTCTGCAGGCTGGTGACGATCTGCGCGGCGGCCACGATCGGGTCCACGCCGTTCCACGGCGTGGAGCCGTGCGTCTGCCGTCCCTCGACCACGATCTCGAAGCGGTCGGCCGCGGCCATGAGCGGGCCCGAGCGCCAGCCGATCACGCCCGATTCCAGCAGCGCCCAGGCGTGCAGGCCGAAGACCGCGTCCACCTTCGGATCGTCGAGGACGCCCTCCTGCACCATCTTCTCGGCCCCGGAGGGCTGCTCGGCCCGCGGCGCGCCCTCCTCGGCCGGCTGGAAGATCAGCTTCACGGTGCCGGGGAGCTGCGCCTTCACCTCGCTCAGCACGCGCGCGGCGGCGAGCAGGATCGCCATGTGCGTGTCGTGCCCGCAGGCGTGCATCACCGGGACCGGCTTCCCCTCGTATTCGCCGGTGGCCCGGCTCGCGAAGGGCAGGTCCACCTCCTCGCGCACGGGCAGGCCGTCCATGTCGGCGCGCAGCGCGACCACCGGGCCGGGCCGGCCGCCCGCGATCACCGCGACCACGCCGGTGCGCGCCACGCCCGTACGCGGCTCCAGGCCGAAGCTGCGCAGCTTCTCGGCGATGAAGCTGGCCGTCTCGACCTCGCGGTTGGACAGCTCGGGGTGCGCGTGAAGGTGCCGGCGCCAGGCGATCAGGTCGGCTTCCACGGCCGCCGCGCGCCGGTCCAGCTCCGCCCCCAGCGGCGAGCCGGGGGCGGCCCGGCGCTCCGGGGGCGCCGCCGCGAGCATCGCGGGGCCCAGGAGAAAGACCAGGGCCGAGGCGTGCGCGAGCCGCCTCACCCGTTCGCCTCGAGCTGGAGCTGCAGGGATTCCCACTCGTTCATCAGCGTCGCCACCTCGTCGAGCAGCTTCTGGCGGTCGGCCACCGCCTTGTCCGCGGTCGCACGGTCGTCGTAGAAGCCGGGGGTGGCCATCAGGTGCTCGACGTCCCTGACCGCCTGCTCCCTGGCCGAGATCAGCCGTTCCAGCTCCGCCGAGCGCGCCTTGAGCTTCTTCGCCTCGCGCTCCTTCGCCTGCCGGTCCGGCACCGCGGCGGGCGGCCGCAGGCGCGGGGCCATCGGATCGTAGTTCGGCGCCGCCGGGGCCGCGGGCGTCTTGCCGCTCGGCGCGGGCTTCGCGGGCGCCACGGCGGGCTTGCCGTTTCCGGACGCCTTGGCCGCCGCCCGGGCCGTCGCGGCGACCGTCCCGTCCACCGCCGGCGGGGACGCCGGGCGCAGGTGCGGCACGCGGTGGCCGTCGCGGGGCGGCTGCGCGGGGACGAGGCCGGCGTCGCGCTGCTTCTTCCAGTAGAGGAAGTCCTCGTATCCGCCCGGGTACACGAGCGCCTCGCCGCCGCCCACGTCGATCACCTTCGAGGCCAGCTTGTCCACGAAGTAGCGGTCGTGCGACACGAAGATCAACGTGCCGCCGTAGTCGCTGAGCGCGTCGAGCAGGACCTCCTTGGAGTCGAGGTCGAGGTGGTTGGTCGGCTCGTCGAGCAGCAGCACGTTGCTGGGCGTGAGCAGCATCTTGGCGAGCGCGAGGCGGTTGCGCTCGCCGCCCGAGAGCACGCCCACGCGCTTGTAGACGTCGTCGCCGCTGAAGAGGAACCCGCCCAGGATGTGACGGATCATCGGCACCATCGTGGTGGGGCTGGCCGAGGTCATCTCCTCGTAGACCGTGCGGGTGGGGTTGAGCACCGCGGCCTGGTCCTGGGCGAAGTAGTCGATCATCACCTGGTGGCCTTCCAGGCGGACGCCTTCGCCGGGGCGGTCCACCGCGGCCAGGACGCGCATCAGGGTGGACTTGCCGGCGCCGTTGGGGCCCACCAGCGCGATGCGGTCTCCGCGCTCGACCGCCAGGTCCACGTGGCGCAGGACCACGTTGTCGCCGTACGCCTTCTGCACGCCCTTCAGCTCCAGCACCACGCGGCCCGGCTTGGGCGCGTCGGGGAACTTGAAGCGGATCTTCTTGCGCTCCGGCGGGATCTCGATGCGCTCGACCTTGTCGAGCATCTTGATCCGGCTCTGCACCTGCCGCGCCTTGGTGGCCTGGTAGCGGAACTTGTTGATGAAGGCGGTACTCTTCTCGATCTCCTCGCTCTGCCGGCGGTGCGCCTCGCGCAGGCGCTCCATGCGCGCCTGGTGCTCGGTGACGTAGTGCGTGTAGTTGCCGTGGTAGTCGGTGAGCGTGCGCAGCTCGACCTGGGTGATGCGCTTGACCGTGGCGTCGAGGAAGTAGCGGTCGTGGGAGACGAGCACCACCGAGCCCGGGTAGTCCTGCAGGTACTCCTCGAGCCAGTTCCGGGCGGGCAGGTCGAGGTGGTTGGTGGGCTCGTCGAGCAGGAGCAGGTTCGGGCGGGCCAGCAGCAGCTTGGCCAGCGCGATGCGCATCTGCCAGCCGCCGGAGAACTCCTCGGTCTTTCGCTGCTGGTCCGCGATCGTGAACCCGAGGCCCTTGAGGACGTCCGCCACGCGCGCGTCGATCTCGTACCCGCCGAGGTGCTTGAAGCGCTCCATCACCTCGGAGTACCGCTCGAGCAGCTTCTCGTGCTCGCCGCCGTCGTCGTGGGTGGCCTCGGAGAGCTTCTCCTCGATCTGGTGCTGCTCGTCGCGCAGGGCCAGCAGCTCGGCGAAGGCCAGCACGACCTCGTCGTAGACCGTGCGGCCGGCGTGGACGAGCCCGTCCTGCGGCAGGTAGCCGATGGTGGTGTCCGAGGCCATGCGGATCGAGCCCGCGTCCGGCTCCTCGAGCCCGGCCAGCATCCGCAGCAGGGTGGTCTTGCCGGCCCCGTTCGGGCCCGCCAGGCCGATCCGGTCCTGCTTCTTGACGTGCCAGGACACGTCCTCGAAGAGGACGCGCTCCCCGTATCTCTTGTGCAGTCCTTCGACGTGAATCATTCAGGCTTGCGGGGGGAGCTGCAGGAAGTCCAGGCAGGCCCGCTGGATCATCTCCCGGTGCTGCGGGTCCAGGAAGCTCAGCCGGTACTCGTTGATGACCTTGACCTCCATGCCCTCCCACTCCTTCCAGCAGCTCGCGCAGATCGAGCCCAGCAGGCGGTCCTTGACCGCGGCGGAGAAGGGGACGCGGTGGGCGGGCGGGGGGTCGCCGGCCTGGCCGCAGCGGACGCAGGTGAGAGGCATGTCAGCGCGCTCCAAAACCCCTCATTATAGAATGGTCTGCTATGGAAATCGCGACTACCTCGAAGAGCTTCGCCGCGCTGAACCTGTCCGCGGAGACGCTGTCCAGCCTCGACCAGATGGGTTACCAGGCGCCGACGGACGTGCAGTCCGAGACGATCCCGCGCGCGCTGGCCGGCAAGGACCTGGTGGTGCAGTCCCGCACGGGCACCGGCAAGACCGCCGCCTTCGGCATCCCGCTGGTGGAGAAGGTGGACACCTCCGTGGAGGCGATCCAGGCCGTGGCGCTCGCGCCCACGCGCGAGCTGGCGCTGCAGGTGGCGGCCGAGCTGACCGACATCGGCCGCGCCAAGGGCGTGAAGGTCGAGAGCATCTACGGCGGCGACTCGATGGAGCGCCAGCTCGAAGGCATCCGCGCCGGCGCCCACGTGATCGTGGGCACGCCCGGCCGCGTCCTCGACCACCTGCGCCGCAAGACGCTGCGCTTCGACTCCGTGAAGGTGCTGGTGCTCGACGAGGCGGACCGCATGCTCGACATGGGGTTCGCGGTCGAGATGGGCCAGATCATGGAGTACATGCCGGCGCAGCGGCAGACCCTGCTCTTCTCCGCCACCATCCCCCTCGGCATCCGCGGCCTCATCTACCACTACCTGACCGAGCCCGAGTGGGTGCTCCTCTCCGAGGACCAGATCTACGTCAAGGAGGTCGAGCACCTCTACTGCCTCACGCCGCGGCTGCACAAGGAGGCCACCGTCTACAAGCTGCTGGAATACGAGAACCCGGCCAGCTCGATGATCTTCTGCAACACGCGCGAGGAGACCCGGCTCGTCTACACGTTCCTGGCCAGCAAGGGCCTGGCCGTGGCCATGCTCTCCTCCGACCTGCCGCAGAAGAAGCGCGAGAAGGTCATGGCGCGCTTCCGCACCGGAGAGATCCGCCACCTGGTGACCACGGACGTGGCTTCGCGCGGCATCGACATCGAGGACCTCTCGCACGTGTTCATCTTCTCCACGCCCGACTCGCCCGAGCAGTACATCCACCGCGCCGGCCGCACCGGCCGCGTGGGCAAGAGCGGGCGCGCGATCAGCCTGGTCTCCGCGCACGACCTGATGAACTTCAACCGCCTGGTCAAGCGCTACCACGTGGAGGTGCGCGAGCTGCCGGTGCCGTCCGACCAGGAGGTCATCGAGCGCAAGGTCGAGCGTCTGGTCACGCGCCTGGCCGCCGAGGGCCAGAACCTCCCCCTGGAGGACTTCGCGGAGTACGCGCCGCTGGCGCGGCGGGTGGCCGACCACGAGCACCGGGACCGGATCGTCTCCGTGCTGCTGCGGAAGTACCTGGAGGCGCCGCCCCCGGAGGACAAGGACGAGGAGACGGCGGCGCCGGCTGCGCCGGGCGAACGCCGAGACGCCGGGCCGGGCGGTAGCGGCTTCCGGCGGCGGAGGCGTCACCGGCGCTAGCCTGAGACGGGCGCACATATGCTGACGTGCATTGCCGCATCCCTCGCGGC
>DATBIZ010000352.1:0-6057 GCA_036556645.1 Vicinamibacteria bacterium
TACGTCGTCGCCTTCTTCGGCTCGCAGGGCGTCTACGCCTACGACCTCGACGGCAACCTGAAGTGGAAGCGCGACCTCGGCCGCCTCGACGCCGGCGCCTACGACGTCCCCGACTACGAATGGGGCACCGCCAGCTCGCCGGTCCTCTACAAGGACCTGGTGTTCGTGCAGGCCGACCAGCAGAAGGGCTCGTTCCTGACCGCGCTGCGCCTCTCGGACGGCGCCACCGCCTGGAAGGTGGACCGCGACGAGCTGCCGTCCTGGGCCACGCCGACCGTCTACACGGGCGGCGCGCGGCCGGAGCTGGTGACCAACTCGCCGAAGTTCATCCGCGGCTACGACCCGGACACCGGCGCCGAGCTCTGGCGCCTGGGCCGCAGCTCGAACATCACCGCGCCCACTCCGGTCTTCGACAAGGACCTGATCGTGGTGATGAGCGGCCGGCGGCCCAACGCGCCGATCTTCGTGGTGAAGGCGGGCGCGCGCGGCGACATCACGCTCCCCGAGCGCGCGACCAGCGGAGGGCCGGTCGTGTGGACGCGTGAGAACGCCGGGTCCTACATGCCCACGCCGGTCGTCCACGACGGGAGGCTGTACGTCCTGAAGAACCAGGGCATCCTGACCGCCTGGGACCTGCAGACCGGCCAGCAGCTCTACGAGCAGCGGCTGAGCGGCGTGACCAGCGGCTTCAGCGCCTCGCCGGTCGTCGCGGACGGCAAGCTGTACCTGCCGAGCGAGGACGGCGACGTCCTGGTGGTGAGGGCCGGCCCGAAGTTCGAGCTGATCGCGACCAACCCGATGGGCCAGCCCTTGATGGCCACCCCGGCGATCAGCGGCGGCCTGCTGCTGGTGCGCGGGGAACGGGACCTGTTCGCGGTGGGTAGCGTGCGGCGGCGCGCGCAGCGCGACGGCGCGCCCTCAAGCCTCCAGCCAGGCGCCTCCGCCCTCGAACGTGATCTCCGCCCCGGCGTTCTTCGCCGCTTCGCGGATCGCCTCGCGCACGATCGCCTTGGCGTCGGGGCCGTGCTCCAGCCGGCGCAGCAGGCCCTCGCCGGTCTTGTCGCCCAGCGTCATCGTCAGCTTCAGCCCGCGGCGCTTGAACGCGACCTTGCGGCCGTCGTCGAGCGTCAGCTTGACCGGCTTGAGCAGCGCGTCGGCGTAGTTGATGCCGACCCCGGAGCCGTCGGCCTTGTTCTCGGGCAGCAGCGGCGCGGCCTGCGTCTCGTCGAGCGGCAGCTTGACCTTCACGCCCGCACCGCGTCCAGCACCTCGCGGAAGCGGCGGATGTGCGCGGGCGTCGAGCCGCAGCAGCCGCCGACGATGTTCGCGCCGGCCGCGAGCAGCGCGGGCAGGTCCTTCGCCATCTGCTCCGGCGTCTCGCGGTAGACCACCTTGAAGTCCTCCAGCACCGGCTGTCCCGCGTTGGGCTGGGCCATCACCGGCAGGCCGCTGACGCGGCGGTACCGGCGGACCACGTCCGCGGCCATGGCCACGTCCACGCCGGTGCCGCAGTTCAGCGCGAGGACGTCCACGCCGCGCGCCGCCATGAACTCGGCCGCCATCTCCGGGCTCACGCCCATCATGGTGCGCACCTCGTCCTCGTCCGCCATCTTGTCGTAGGCGAGCGAGCCGATCACCACGGGGGAACCCGCGCCCTTCGCGGCCGCGATCGCGATCTCCAGCTCCTCGAGCGCGGTCTGCGTCTCGATGATGATCGCGTCCACGCCGCCCTTCACGAGCGCCTGCGCCTGCTCGCGGAAGGCCTGCTCCACGCGCGCCGGCGCGATCTCGCCGTAGGGCTCCATCAGCCCGCCGAAGGGGCCGATGTCGCCCAGCACGAACCCGCCGCGCGCGCCGAACGCCTCGCGCGCGATCCGCGCGCCGGCCTCGTTGATCGCCGCCACCCGCGCGCCTTCGCCGTGGCGCTCGAGCATGATGCGCGAGGCCCCGAACGTGTTCGTCAGGATGCCGTCCGATCCCGCTTCCGCGTACGCGCGCTGGATGGCGAGCACCCGCTCCGGGTGATCCAGGTTCCAGGCCTCCCCGCAGCCGCCCGATTCCAGGCCCGCCTGCTGGAGCTGGGTGCCCATGGCGCCGTCGCCGAGCAGCACGCGGCCGCGCAGCGCGTCGAGCAGCCGGCTCACGCGGTCCTCCGGTAGGGCGCGCGGCGGAACGCGCAGGGCGTGAGGTCGCAGGAGCGGCACGCGTCGGCGGCGGTGGCCGCCACCGTCCGGCGCGTGAGCCCCACCAGCGCGAGCACGGAGTGCGCGGGGACGAGCGCTCCCGTCGGCCACATCTTCACGGGGCCGACGGCCGTCTGCTCCCCGCCGGCCAGCACGGCCATCAGGCGGGCCTGCTCCTCGAGCGGCCAGCTCCCGCAGCCGGGGCTCGCATGGAAGAGCGCGGTCTCCTCCATCGCCGCGGCCGTCCGGCACGCCCGGAGCACGGCGGAGCGGACGAGCTGCTCGGTCACGCCGACCGCGAACCGCTCGACGAAGAACGCCTCGTCGGGCCGGCCTTCGGCCCAGTGGCGGCGGTACTCCGCTTCCGCCTCCGGGCCGGCGGTCGCCGCCACCCCGACCACCGCGTGGGAATCGGCGGCACGCAGGCGCTCGGCGAGCCCGGCGCTCGCGAAGCGGGCGCCGGTCGCGAGCGTCACGCCCGCGGCGTCGAGCCGCGTGACGCCGACGCGCCGCGCGCCGATCCAGGGACGCCCGTTGGCCGCGTACCAGGCGCGCGCGGCGGCGGCGCGCTCGGCCAGCGCCTCGTCCTGCAGCTTGTGCCGCGGGATCAGCAGCAGGCGCGCGTACTCCTCCGGCGTGACGCGCGCGGCCGCCTCGGCCGCCGACGGCGCCACGACCTCGAGCGCGCTCACGCCGCCTCGCGTCCGAACGGCGCGAACTGGCAGCCGTCCACGAAGATGTCGAAGAAGCGCGGGTGCGTCTCCAGGCGCACGTGCTCCACGCGGCGCACGGCGTCCTCCAGCGCGCGCCGGCGCGGCAGCGACAAGAGCGCGATGGCCGCGCCTTCGAGCGCGGCGTTGCCGACCTGGCGCAGCGTCGCGTCCGGCAGGGCCGGGATCAGGCCGATGCGCTTCGCGGCCGTCGGGTCGAGGTAGCGCGCGAAGCCGCCGGCCAGATCGAGGCGGGCCAGGTCCGACAGCGCGAGCCCGTACGACTCGACCGCGATGCGCAGCCCGGCCGCGTTCGCCCCTTTCGCCTGCGCCAGCTCGTTGATGTCGCTCTCCGAGAGGAAGAGGCCGTGCGCCCGGTCCACCCAGAACCGGTCCTCGTCGCCCTCCAGCCGGCCCTGCTCGTTCATGCGGCCCGTGCGCCGCAGCTCGGAGAGGAGGTCCACCAGCCCCGACCCGCACAGGCCGAGCGGCTCGCCGCCGCCGATCACGCGCGTCTCGACCGTGCCGTCCGCGCGCAGGTGCACGCGCTCGACCGCGCCTTCGAGCGCGGGCATGCCGCAGGCCACCCCGCCGCCCTCGAAGGCCGGGCCCGCCGGGCACGAGGCGGCCAGCACGCGACCGCGGTTGCCCACGATGACCTCGGTGTTCGTGCCGATGTCGAGGAGCGCCGTCACCTCGTCCGAGTCGAACAGGCCGACGGCCAGCGCGCAGGCGGCCGCGTCCGCGCCGACGTGCGAGGCGATCAGCGGCAGCCCGTAGACACGCGCCTCGGGATGCACCGGCAACCGCAGGCGCCGGCCGGTGCTCGCGAGGCTCGTGCCGCGGGCGCGGCCCTCGCGGAAGGCGTCTTCGGTGACCGACCGGTACGGCATCACCCCGATCGGCGCCACGTCGAGGCCGAAGAACAGGTCGCGCATGGTCGGGTTGCCGGCCACCACCAGCTCGTAGACCGTCCGCGGGTCGCAGGGCAGCGCCTCGATCGCGTGGGTGAGATAGCCGAGCAGCGTCCGCTGCAGGAGCTTCCCCTTGTGCTCGCCGTCGTAGCGGATGCGCGCCATCACGTCGGTGCCGCCGAAGCGCTGCGGGTTCTCGAACGAGCTCGTGGCCGCCAGCGCGCCCGTCTCCAGGTCGTAGAGCCGCACGGCGACGGTGGTGGTGCCGACGTCCACCGCGAGGCCATGCAGCGGCCCGTCGGCCTCCGCGATCGCGCGGCCTTCGAGCCGCACGCGGCGGCCGGACCGCGTGACCGCCGGCTCCAGCGCCGCCGCCGCGCCGAGGCCGATGGCCTCCGTCTCGATGCGCAGCGCGCCGCGGCGCAGCGTGTGGCAGCGGATCACGCCGGGCGCGGTGATGCGCGCGCGGCAGGAGAGCCGGAAGCGGCCGGAGAGGTGCGCCTCCTGCGGCGCGGGCGGGGTCAGCAGCGCCGCGCCCTCCTCGACCTCGACCAGGCACTCGCGGCACTTGCCCTGCTTCACGCACGAGGTCGGCACGCGCACGCCGGCCGCCTCCGCGCACTCGAACAGGCTCGCGCCCTCCTGGGCGGCCACGGCCACCCCGTCGATGGTGACGGCCAGCGCGGAGAGCGGCACGGCGGCGGGCCCGGCGGCGGTCACGCCCGGCCGGCGCGCGCGGCCGCGGCGGCGGCCGTGCGGGTGGAGTCCTCCATCCCCAGCAGCCGCTTGAACAGCTCCACCGCGCTCGCGGCGTCGGCCGCGTAGCCGTCGGCGCCGATCTCCCTGGCGTATTCGGCCGAGATCGGCGCGCCGCCCACGCAGATCTTCACGTCGTGCAGGCCCGCCTCCTTGACCTTCTGCACGACCGTGCGCATGTAGATCATGGTCGTGGTCAGCAGCGCGCTCATGCCGAGGATGGCGGCGCCGTGCTGCTTCACCGCCTCGATGTAGCGGTCCGCCGAGGTGTCGGTGCCGAGGTCCACGATCGTGAACCCCGCCCCCTCGGCCATCATGCCCACCAGGCCCTTGCCGATGTCGTGCAGGTCGCCCTTGACCGTGCCCATCACGATCACCGGCGAGCGGCTGACCTCGCCCTTGCGCTCGCTGAGCAGCGGCTTGAGCACGGCCATGCCGGCCTTCATCGCGCGCGCGGCCAGCAGCACCTCGGGCACGAACACCCGGTTGTGCTTGAAGTCCTCGCCGACCACGCGCATGCCCGCGATCAGGCCGTCCTCGAGCACCTCCAGGGCGGGGTGGCCGGCGGCCAGCGCGTCCTCGGTCATCTGCTTGACCGGCTCGTGTTTCCCCTCGAACAGGAGCTGGTTCATCCGCGCCCAGTCCGTCATCGCGCGCCCTCGAGCGCGGGCAGCGCGGCGACCTCCTCCTTGCACGTCCGGCGCAGCAGGCCCTGGATCTCGTGGTGGAGCTTCTGCGGCAGCGGCTCCTCTTCGTAGGCGGCCAGCGTCTCGTCGATCACCTCGAGCGCGCGCGCGCGCCAGTCGCGGCTGCCCTGGCTCTCCCACTGGTCCCAGTTCGTGCGGTCCACCATCGGCCCGGGCAGGTACAGCTCCTCGGGCCAGCGCTCGAGGGTGTGCTCCGACGTGAGCAGGTGCTTGTCGCGCACCAGCTCGTCCATCAGGTCCGCGGCGGGCAGGTCGCCCCGCACCTCGACCGGGCGCACGAACCGCTTCGCGTGCGCGACCACCTCGTCGTCGAAGACCAGCTTCTCCAGGCTGAAGCAGTTGACGTACTCGAGCATGCCGGGCCCCGAGACGGAGTTGATGCCGGCGAGCGCGGCCAGGAACGCCCCCACGCCGGTCTCCATGCCGGACTGCGGGTCGTTGAACTTCGAGTCCGAGAGCGCCATGTAGGCCTGGCTGGGCAGCTTCAGGTGCTTGGCCACCTGCGCGTAGGCGCAGTAGAGCTGCAGCGCCTCCACCGCGGTCATCGGGTTGGTCATGAGCTGCATGTGGAAGGAGGCCGGCGCGCCCCCGAAGAGCACGGGCGCCCCGGGCCGCACGAGCTGCGCGATGGTCAGGCCCGAGAGCACCTCCGCGGTGTGGAGCACCAGCGCGCCCACCGTGGTCACCGGGGAGATCATCCCCAGCAGGAGCACCGGCACCACCTCGATCGGGATCCCCCACTCCGCGCAGTCGATGATGTTGCAGATCGGGTCCTCGCCCCAGCGCA
>DATBIZ010000353.1:0-1910 GCA_036556645.1 Vicinamibacteria bacterium
CTGGCCGGTCCGGACGCTGTGCATCACGCCTTCCGGGTGGCGGCCAGCCTCGACTCCATGGTGTTGGGGGAGCCGCAGATCCTGGGCCAGGTCAAGGAAGCCTACCGCCTGGCGGAGGAGGCGGGGGCGCTGGGGTCGGCCCTGATCGCGCTGCGCAACCGCTCGCTGGCCGCGGCCAAGCGCGCGCGCACCGAGACCGGCATCGGCCAGAACGCGGTGTCCGTCTCCTACGTGGCCGTGGAGCTGGCGCGCAAGATCTTCGGCTCGCTGCGCGACCGCAACGTGCTCCTGGTCGGCACGGGCAAGATGAGCGCGCTGGCCGCGCGCCACCTCGTGCAGGGCGGCGCCCGCGCCACCGTGCTGGGCATCCGCAGCCTGGACCACGCGGTCGAGCTGGCGGCGGCGCTCGGCGGCCGCTCCGCCCCCCTCTCCGCGCTGCGCGACGAGATGGCGGTGGCCGACATCGTGATCAGCGGCACGGGCGCGCCCGGCCTGGTGATCGAGCAGGCGGACGTGGAGGCCGCGCGCGCCCACCGCCGCGGCCGCCACCAGCGGCCGCTGTTCCTGATCGACATCGCGGTGCCGCGCGACGTGGAGCCGGCGGTGGCGAAGCTCGACGGCGTGTTCCTCTACGACCTCGACGACCTGCGCACGGTGTCGGAGGCGAACCTGCGCGAGCGCCGCAAGGAGGCGGCGGCCGCCGAGGCGATCGTGGAGAGGGAGGCGCGCGAGTTCCTGGAGTGGCAGAAGTCGCTCGAGGTCGTCCCCCTGCTGAAGGCGCTGCGCCAGCGCGCGGAGGAGATCCGCCGCGCCGAGCTGGACAAGGCGCGCCGGAAGCTCGGCCCGCTGACCCCCGAGCAGGAGCGGGCGCTCGAGGCCGCCACCGAGGCGATCGTGCAGAAGCTGCTCCATCCCCCGACCGTCCAGCTCAAGGAGATGGTGAAGAACGGACATCCCCCCGAACAGGTCGGCCTGATCCGGAAGCTGCTGGGCCTGTGATCCCTTGAAGCCGCTGCGCATCGGCACGCGGGGGAGCGCCCTCGCGCTCTGGCAGGCCGAACACGTGAGCGGGCGCCTGCGCGCGCTGGGGTACCAGACCGCGATCGAGGTGATCGTCACCACCGGCGACCGGGTGCAGGACCGGCGCCTCGACACCGCCGGCGGCAAGGGCGCCTTCCTGAAGGAGATCGAGGAGGCGATGCTCGCCGGGCACGTGGACCTGGCCGTGCACAGCCTGAAGGACGTGCCGGTCCTGCTCCCCGACGGACTCCACCTGGTGGCCGCCCTCGAGCGCGCCGACCCGCGCGACGCGCTGCTCACCGCCGACGGGGCCGGCCTGGGCGCCCTGCGGCCGAACGCGCGGGTGGGCACCACCAGCCTGCGCCGTCGCGCGCTCCTGCGCGACGCGCGGGGCGACGTGCAGCTCGAGGACCTGCGCGGCAACGTGGACACCCGCGTGCGGCGCCTGCGCGAGGGCCGCTTCGACGCGATCGTGCTGGCGATGGCCGGCCTGGCGCGCCTGGGCCGCGCGGGCGAGGTCACGGAAGCGCTCGACGCCGCCACGTTCGTGCCCGCGCCGGGCCAGGGCGCGATCGTGCTCGAGTGCCGGATCGGCGACCGGGAGACGGGCGAGGCGGCGGCGCAACTGCACCACGAGGCGACCGCACGCGCGGTGACCGCCGAGCGCGCGTTCCTGCGGGCGCTCGGGGGCGGCTGCAACGTCCCCCTGGGCGCGCACGCGACCGCGGAGGGAGGCTCGCTGCGGCTGCGCGCGTTCGTGGCTTCGCCCGAGGACCGCGGCGAGCTGATCCGCGGCGAGGCGGCCGGGGACGACCCGGCCACGCTCGGCCGGACGCTGGCGGACCAGTTCGTGCGCCAGGGCGCGCTCGAGCGGATGGGGCGCTGAGCTG
>DATBIZ010000354.1:0-3510 GCA_036556645.1 Vicinamibacteria bacterium
CCCGTTGTGGATCATCGGCGCGCCGCAGGCGGTGAGGAGCGCGATGGCGAGCGGCTGCGTCCGCCACCAGCGCTCGCGCCCGCCGCACTGCTCGGTCAGCGTCGCATGGTCGTGGTTCTCGAGGTAGGTGACCGGCGAGCGCTCCGCGTCGAAGTCCCGGCCGCTGTCCAGCGCGCGCACCAGCGCGGTCGACACGTGCCCGCTGCGGCCGGCCTCGAACGAGCGCCACATCAACGGGTCGTACCAGCAGCCGGTGGCCTGCACGCGGTTGGTCAGGCCGACCGCCTCGTAGCGGTTGTCGGTGAGCAGCTCCAGGATCAGCGAGACGTGCGGCCTCTGCTGCTGCGCGAGGTAGGCGTTGAGCTCGGACACGATCCGCGAGATCCCGGCCGGGGGCGTGCCCTGCCGCAGGAAGCCCTTCGCGTAGTCGAACCGGATGCCGTCGAGCGCGTAGTCGTCGAGCCAGTACTTGCAGGCGTCGGTGATGAACTCGGTGGTGCAGGCGTTGTCGTAGTCGAGGTCCTCGAAGAACCCGCCGCCCTCGAACGAGCCCACGAACGGGGAGTCCGCCGGGTCCTGGTACAGCCAGAAGTAGGGGAAGCCGCGGCTGGGGTCGCGTCCCGCGCTGACGTGGTTGAACACGCCGTCCATCAGCACCTGGACGCCCCGGCGGTGCAGCTCGTTGACCAGCGCCTTGAGCCGGAAGAGCTTGTCGAGCGCGTTGAGCGGGTCGGTGTAGTAGCGGTGCTCGACGGAGAAGAACGCGAACGGATCGTAGCCCCAGCTGAAGCCGCCGCCCGCCCAGGCGGTCCAGGGCATGAACTGCACCGCGCTGACGCCGAGAGACTGCAGGTGGTCGAGCTTGTCCCAGACCGCGTCGAGCGGCGCGCGCGTGCCGCGGAGCTCGGCCGTGAAGTCGTCGAGCATCAGCTCGTAGAGGACGAGGTCGCGCAGCGGCCGCCGCCGGGCGATCGGCTGCACGACCGTGTCGTTGCCGCCGAGCACGAAGCCCGAGTTCTCGTTCTCCGAGCCGCCGTACTTCGAGCACGGGTCGCTGCACCAGCGCGTGGTGCCGTTCTCGAACTCGACGAAGTACTTGTACTCGTAGTACCCGTCGGCCAGCGCGTCGATCGCCCCCGCGTAGAGCCACCCGTGCGGGTGTGGCCGGCGGCCGAGGACGAGGCCGGTCGTGTGGTCCCACGCCGCCTGCCCGACCTGGGGCTGGAAGTCGCCGACCACGCGGACCGTCCGGATCCGCGGCGGCCCGCCGCGCGTGTATTGGGCCGGGTCCACCTGCGCGTCGGGCAGGAAGAGACGGAACTCGACCGAGGGCTCGGTGACCGCCGCGCCGAAGGCTTCGTACATCGTCGTGGGCCGGGCGGCGCCAGTGTAATCCCGCCGGCGCCGCGGGCGCGCACTTTCTGTCTGGCGGTGATCCATTTTCTGCTTGACTTCGCGCCACAACCAGGCGTAATACGCGCACCCGTTCACGCAGGCGGCCGGCCCTCCCGCCCGCCCACACGTGCGGCCGGAGTGTGGACCATGCACCGTCCCCGGGCGCTGGCGTCCGTCCTTCTCGCCTCTTCCTTCTTCGTCGGCGGCCACGACGCGGCCGGCGCCGGCGCGCCGCCCTCGTCCTCGCCGCGCAAGCGCGCGCTGCTGGTCGGGATCGACCAGTACCGGCAGGTCACCGACCTGCAAGGTTGCGTGAACGACGTCCGTCGGATGAAGGACGTGCTGACCCGCCGGTTCGGGTTCTCCGAGGCCGACGTCACCGTGGTCACGGACGACCAGGCCACGCGCGCGGGGATCATCGCCGCGCTGCAGGCGCGGTCCGCGGCCGCGGAGCCCGGCGACATCGTCGTGTTCCATTACAGCGGCCATGGCGCCAACATGCGCGACGTCTCCGGCGACGAGCTCGACGGGCGCGACGAGACGATCGTCCCGCACGACAGCCGCGAGCCGGGCGTGTTCGACATCAGCGACGACGAGCTCAACGGCCTCCTGCGCGAGCTGACGCGCAAGACGCAGAACGTCACCGTGGTGCTGGACAGTTGCCATTCCGGGTCGGCCACGCGCGGCGGCGCCACCGTGCGGCGCGCGCCCGACGACCCGCGCGACCCGCCGCCGGCCGCGCCGTTCGCCTGGAGCCCGCGCGGGATCACGGAGGGGCCGGACGACCTGCGCACCCGCGACTCGCGCTACGTGCTGATCACCGGCTGCAAGCCGCACCAGCTCTCGAACGAGTTCGAGGCGGACGGGCGCCGCTTCGGCGCGCTCACCTACCACCTCGCGCGCGCGCTGGACCGCGCGCTGCCGGGCTCGACCTACCGCGACGTGATGGACCTGGTGGCGGGCGAGGTGCGCACGGTGTTCCCGTCGCAGGAGCCCGACCTCGAGGGCGCCCGCGCCGACGCGCCGCTGTTCAGCGGGGCGGAGCCGGCGAGCGCCACCTACGTGCTCGTCTCGCCGGTGGCGCAGGGGCGGGTGGAGATCGCGGCCGGCGCCGCTTACGGCCTGGCCGCGGGCGCGGTGGTCGACGTGTACGCGCCGGACACGCGCGACTTCACCGGCGCGCCGGCCGCCCGGGTGCGCCTGGCGCGCGTGGAGGCCTTCCGCTCCGAGGCCGACGTGATGGAGGGCGACGTCGCCCCGCTCTCGCGCGGCGTGCTGCGCGAGCTGAGCTACGCGGAGCCGAAGCTGCGCCTGTGCTACCTCGGCGTCGGCGCGAGCCCGGCGCTGCAGCGGATCAAGGCCGAGCTGGACGCGTACGCGGTCGTCCAGGCCGTCACCGACGAGCGCGATTGCGACCTGAGGCTGAGCGAGCGCGACGGCCAGCTCGTGACCGAGACCGGCGACCTCGCCCCGCGCGGCGCGCCGGTGCCGGCGGCGGCGGGGGACGCGGTGTCGCGGATCCGCGCGCGGGTGCTCGGCTGGTCGCGCTGGTACGCGGTGCTGCGCCTGGCGAACCCGTCGCCCGGCGTGGACGTGCGCGTGCGCCTGGGCGACCCGCCGGTCACCGCGCGCGCCTTCGCGCCCGGCGACCAGGTGGACGTGTTCGCGGAGAACCGCTCGGACCGCGACCTCTACCTGAACCTGATCGACCTCTCCAGCGACGGCAGCGTCGAGGTGCTCTACCCGCCGGCGGGCGCCTCCGAGCTGCTGCCGGCGCGCACCACCGGCAAGCTGACGCGGCTGCAGTTCTTCGTCCCCGAGGGCGAGCAGGCGGTCACCGACACGCTGAAGCTGTTCGCGACCACCGTGCCGCTCGACCCGCGCCTCTTCCGCCAGGGCGCGGTGCGCTCGGGCGAGGCGGCCTCCGCCAGCGCGGACCCTCTGGCGGGCCTGCTCGACGCCGCGTTCCTCGGCAAGTCGCGCAACGCGCGCCCGGTGAACCTCGGCGGCTGGACGACCGCGCAGGAGACCGTCGTCGTCTCCCGCGACGCGACACCGGTCGTCTCCGCGCCCGCGCCCCCACCGGGGACGCCCGCGGGCGTGCCGCCCGGCGAC
>DATBIZ010000355.1:0-11555 GCA_036556645.1 Vicinamibacteria bacterium
TGGAGTTCACCGCCGGCAACCGCCGCAAGGCGATCGATCTGCTGCAGGTCTCGCCCGAGACGTTCTACAAGCGGCTCGAGGAATTCGGGCTGAAGTAGGGCGGGCGTCCGTTCGGTCCCCGAACACCGTTCGGCCTCCGAAACGCGCGCGCGGCGCGGTGCCGCGCCGATTCAACGACTTGCGCGCGTGGTCGTCCGGCGCGGGCCGGGCACCTGCGTTGCTCCATGAGACGGCGGTCGCCGCGGCACGACGCCGCGGCCATGGAGGAACCAACCCATGTCACGCACGATCGCCGCAGCGCTCGCCTTCGCCGCGCTCGCCCTGCTCTCCGCCTGCGATTCGGACTCCAACCGCGGGCCGTCCACCCCGACGGAGCCCGTGCCCAACCTCACCGGCACCTACCAGGGAACCAACTGGCTGACCCAGTTCCAGCGCACGCGGGACGGCTACTCCGGCTCGTGGAACTGCTCGGGCAGCATGACGCTGGTCCAGGAGCCGAACTCCGCCAAGTTCTCCGGCTTCGCCGTGGTCGGCTCGCCTTGCCCGGCCGTGTCGTTCGAGCTGACCGGCTCGGTCACGCCGGGCGGCTCGGTCACCATCCTCACCCGGGGGCCGCGGCCGGGCGCCGGGACGTGCCCGCTGCCGCCGCCGTCCACCTACACCGGCCTCTTCCAGGGCAACACGATCTCCGCGCGCACGCAGGTGAAGCTGGACTGCCCGGGAGATCTCGAAGGTGAATACACCTTCAACCAGATCATCACCGCGCGGCGGTTCTGAGCCAGGGATCAGGGAACGTCCACGCGCATGCGGTCCGTGGTCTCCACGTGGAAGACGCCGGCCGAGGTCGAGAACGTGATGCGAGCGGTCCAGGTGTTGGAGCGGGCCGGGTCTCCCGGCCCGTTCCCGCACAGGAGGGTGCTCTCCACGCGCAGCGTAGCGCGGGTCTGGGCGCCCACGGCGCCGGGAACGACGGTGGCCGGGCGCGTGCTCGAGAAGCCCATCTCGCTCGGGATCGAGGTCACCACGATCACCGCGACCATCTGCTGGACCGCCACCGTCAACTGCCGCGTCGTGCGGTTGTCCACGTCCACGAGCACGCTGTACGGCAGCGGCACGTCCACGGATCCGTTGGGGCACTCGATCACCGGCTGGGTGAACCGCGCGTTGCTCACGGTCACGGTGCCCGCGCCGGCGTCCTCGCCCCGGGTGGCCAGCACCACCGCGCCCGCCGCCGCGCCGCCGAGTGCCACCCAGAGCAGCGGCCGCCCGCCGCCGCCCTCCGGGGCCGGCCCGGCGGTGGCGGCCGCCGCGCTCTCCGCCTCGCGCCGCGCCTCCTCGAACGTCGCGATCACCTTGGGCGAGAAGCGCTCCTCGCTCAGGCGCAGCGCTTCGTTCTGGGCGAGCGCGGCCCGGAAGGCCGTCTTGGCCGGGTCGCGCTGGTCGAGCGCGACGTGCGCGATGCCGAGGTACAGGTACGCCTGGGCCAGCTCCAGCCGGCGCGCGGCCTGGCCCGCGAGCTGGCGCGTCACCGCCTGCAGCGTGGTGACGGCGTTCTCGTAATCGCCCTCCTGCACGAGGCGGATGCCGGTGGCGAGTTCGGCGCTGGCGGTCGGCTCCGCCGCGCGCAGCGGCGATGCGGTCAGCGCGACGAGCAGCAGGACGATCAGCGGCCGCATCCTGGCCGCATCTTATCGCCGGCGTACGCCGTCGGTGGGGAAGTTCACGGTCAGGCGGAACGTCTCGGCGGGACGCAGGGTGACGCGCCGGCGGTACGGCTGGTAGTCCGGATGGGTCAGCACGACGTCGTGTGACCCCGCGGCCAGCGGGAACGCCTTCATCGGCGTGTCGCCGATCACGACGCCGTCCACGGTGACCGAGGCCCACGGCCGGGCGAGCACCAGCAGCGCACCGGGTGCCGGGCGTGGCTCGGGCGCGGGCGTCGGTGTCGCCTCCGGAGCCGCCGCGACGACCGGCGAGGGCGAGGGCGCGGGCGTGGCCGGCGCCGGTGACGGGCTCGTCGCCGCGGTGGTTCCGGGCGGCGGCACGCGCACCGCCGGCGCCGCCGGCGGCGGGGTGGCGACGGGTGTCGCGGTCGGGGTCGCGGAGGCGGGCGGCTCCGGCACGAGCGCGTACGACGGAGAGGCCGACGCGACGGGCGACGAGCCGGTCCCGGGCGGCGGCGAGGCTTCCGCGCCGCCGGCCGGCCGCCGCGCCACCTGCCACGTGGCCACGGCGGCCGCGGCCAGGAAGAGGATGGCGGCGACGGCCAGCGTCGCCTCGCGCCGCGGCGCCTGCCGCCCGCTCCAGCGCGACGCACGTACGGGGTCGGGGACGAAGACCGTGTCGTCGCGCGCGGCACGCAGCGCGGCCGCCATGTCCCCGGCGGTCGCGTAGCGCGCGCCGGAATCCTTGGCCAGCGCCCGCGCGAGCACGGGCACGAGCGTCGAGGGCAGCGCCGGGGCGCCGGGCCCGCTCAGCGGCGGCTCGCTCTCCAGGTGCATCAGCAGGGTCGCCACCGGGGTGTCCGCCCGGAACGGCACGCGTCCGGAGAACAGCTCGTACACGACCACGCCCAGCGAGTAGACGTCGCTGCGGAAGTCGGCGGGCCTTCCCCGCGCCTGCTCGGGGCTCATGTACTCCGGGCTGCCGAGCACGTAGCCGGTCGTCTCGCCCGGCGCGTCGGGGGCGGCCGCGCGCGCGATGCCGAAGTCCATCACGCGTACGGCACCCTTGCCGTCCACCATGATGTTCGCGCTCTTCAGGTCGCGGTGGACGATGCCGGCGCCGTGCACGGCCTCCAGGCCGTCGGCGACCTGCGCGGCCAGCGCGAACGCGCGCTCGGGCGGCGGCGGGCCCTCGCGCGCGAGGCGCTCCTTCAGGTTCGCGCCCTCCACCAGCTCCATGGAGATGAACTGCAGCCCGTCCTCCTCGCCGTATTCGTAGATGCGGCAGACGTTGGGGTGGGCGACGCGCCGGGCCAGCTTGATCTCCGAGCGGAACCGCGCCGCCATCCCCGGCGTGCCGGCCAGGTCGGCGCGCAGGATCTTCAGGGCGACCGTCTCGTCGAGCACGCGGTCGCGGGCGCGGTAGACGGTGCCCATCCCGCCGCGGCCGAGCGTCTTCTCGATCTCGTAACGGCCGGCGACCGTCGACCCGGCGGCGACCACGCGCAGCGGCGTGCGGCAGGCGACGCACAGCCGCGCCTGGTCGTCGTTCTCCGCGCGGCAGGACGGGCAGAGCATGTGCGCGCCCCGCCGGGCGCCGCTAGGAGCTCGGCCGCTTCATGGTCATCGGGTCGCGCAGCGGCAGCACGGTGACGCGGCTGTTCGCCAGCGCCGCCAGCGAGACCGGGTGCTTGTCGTCCCCGACGTCGATCTCGGCCTGGTTGCCCACGACCAGGATCACCATCTTGTCCGGCTCGAGGTGGGCGCGCGCCACGCGCTGGACGTCCGCGGGCGTGACGGCGCGGATGCGGTCGCGGTAGGTGGTCCAGTAACCGGGAGCGCGCCCGGTGTACTCGTCGGAGGCGAAGATGGCCATGGCCTGCGCCTTCGAGGCGAAGTTGCTGGGGAAGGTCTCGACCAGGCTCCGCTTGATCGTGTCGAGCTCCTCGGCGCTGACCGGCTGCTCGCGGATGCGCTTGATCTCGTCCACCACCAGGGAGAGCGCGTAGGGCACGCTGCGGCTCTTCGACTGGAACACCACCCGGAACGATCCGGGGTACCAGACGCCGAAGCGCAGGCCGGACCCGGCGGAGTACGCGAGGCCCTCGTTCGAGCGCACCGTGCGCGTGATGCGCGAGGTGAAGCCGCTGCCGCCGAGGATCTCGTTCATGACCTCGAGCGCGTAGATGTCCGGGCTGTCGCGCCGGACCGAGGGGAGGCCCATGGTCACGCGCCCCTGGGGGACGTCCTTCTGGACGCGGTAGAGGCCCGGCCGGGCGCTCTGGATCGCGGCCGGGACCGGCGGCACCGCCGGCTTCGGGCCGGGCCAGCCCGCGAACGCCTTCTCGAGCTTCGCGATCATCGCCGCCCGGTCGAAGGAGCCCGACACCGCCGCGATCATGTTCGCCGGGTGGAAGTACGCGCGGTGGAACTGCACGAGGTCGTCGCGGGTGATCGCGGCCAGCGAGGCCTGGGTGACGAACCGGTTCGTGAAGTGGCCCTCGCCGTAGAGCAGCGCGTTCCACTCCAGGCGCTCGATGTCGGCGGGGTCGTCGTTGCGCTTCTTCATGTCCTGGAGCGCCTGCTCCTTGGCCAGCGCCAGCCGGTCCTCCTGGAAGCGCGGCTCGCGCAGGATCTCCACGAACAGCCGCAGCGACTCGTCGAGGTTGTCGGCCAGCGCGTTGAGGCTGGCCGTGCCCGCGGTGTCGCCGATGCCGGTGCCCACGTTGGCGGCCAGGAAGTCGAGCCGCTCGTCGAGCTGCTCGGCGGTGAGGCTCTTGGTCCCGCCGCGGCGCATCTGCGAGCCGGTGAGCGCGGCCAGCCCCTCCTTGCCGGGGGGCTCCAGGTAGCTGCCGGCGCGCACGGTCAGGCCGATGTTGACCAGCGGCAGCGTCTTGTCCTCGGCGATGAAGACGACCATGCCGTTCTTCAGCACCACCCGATGGTCCGCGGGCCGGGGCGGCTCGAACGCGATCGGCTTGAAGGTCAGCTTCGACGGATGGTCCGGGATGCCCTGCGCGGCCAGCGGCACGGCGGCCGGGCCCGCGACCGCGACCACGACCACGACGAGAACGGCGGCGAGGGTCTTCATCACTTCTTGCTCTCCAGCGCGGCGAGGCGCTCCTGCGCGCGCTTGACGATCAGGTCGATGGCCGGCTTCATCTCCGCGGGCGCCTGCGCCGCCGCCTCCTGCATCCGCGCGATGCCCTCGCGCAGCTTGGCGGGGTCGGTCTCCGCCTCGACGCGCTGCAGGCTCTGCTTGACCATGGCCTGCGCCTGGGCCGGCAGCGCGGCCAGCTCCGGGTCGGCGGGCGCGGCGCCTTCCTTGCGGAGGAAGATGCCCACCGTGCGGTTCTCCCTGGTCAGATACTCCTTGGCCACCCGCTGGAGGTCGGCGGCGGTCACGGCGTCCACTTCGTCCGCGTAGGCGTTGATGTACTTCCAGTCGCCGAGAGCGTCGTACACCATCAGCTGGTACATGATGAACAGCGGCGACGACAGCCGGCGATAGGCGTTGGCCTTCGCCTGGTTCTTGATCTTCTGCAGCTCCTCGGGGGGGACCGGCTCGGTCTTGAGCCGCTCGATCTCCTCGTAGAGGGCCTGCTCGACCAGCGCCGGGTCCTTGCCGTCCTTGACCACGGCCTCCATCTGCACGATCCCGGCGTATTTCTTGGGGTCGATCGCCGCGGTGACCTCGTTGGCGACCTGGCGCCCGAGCACCAGCCCCTTGTAGAGCCGTCCCGTGCGGCCGCTGAGCAGGTCCGTGAGCAGGTCGAGCGCGCCGCGGTCCTTGTGCGTGAAGCCGATGCCCTTCCACCAGACGCGCACCGTCGGCGAGGTCTCGGCCTCCGCGTGGAAGCGCTTCTCCGCCAGCTGTTTCGGCTCGATGGTCACCACCGGCGGCGGCTCGGTCTTGCCGCGCCGCAGACGGCCGAAATACCGTTCGAGCACCGGCTTGACCTCGGCGGTGCGGAAGTCGCCGACCAGGACGCCGGTCAGGTTGTTCGGGGCGTAGTAGGTGGCGAAGTATTCGTCGGCCTGGGCCTTCGTGTAGCTGGGGATGTCGGACGCCCAACCCACCACCGGCCAGCCGTACGGGCTCGCGTCCCAGAACGTCGCCTCGAACGCCTCGTCGAACTTGCCGAGCGGCGTGCTCTCCGTCCGCATCCGGCGCTCTTCGTGCACGACGTCGCGCTCGCTGTAGAACTCGCGGAAGACGGGGTTCGCGAGGCGGTCGGACTCGAGCCAGGCCCACAGCTCCAGCCGGTTGGCGGGAATGCGCACCAGGTAGGCCGTCATGTCGTGGTTCGTGAACGCGTTCAGGCCTTCGCCGCCGTTGCTCGTGTAGAGCTGGTCGAGCTGGTCCTTGACGATGATCTCGCGCTGCTTCTGCACCAGCGCCTCGAACTGCTTCTCCAGCTCGCGGTAGCGCGCGGTCTGGCTCTCGGGCTTCAGGATGTCGTCGATCTCGCCCCGGCGCAGCCGCTCGCGCATCACCTCCATCTCGTCGCGCATCTGCGCGCGCAGCTTCTCCTGCTGCTCGATGATCTCGAGGTCCTGCGCGATGTCCTTCGTCCCGATCGTGCGCGTGCCCTTGAACATCATGTGCTCGAAGAAGTGGCTGAGCCCGGTGATGCCCGGCCGCTCGTTGACGGAGCCCACGTGGGCCACCCAGCCGGCGGCGATCGTCGGCGACTCGTGCGTCTCGAAGAGCAGCCAGCGCATGCCGTTGGGCAGCGTGAGCTCCTGCACGTTGATCTGCGGCTTCTCCGCCGCCCGTGCCGGCAGCGCGGCCAGCAGCGCGAGGACGAGCGGCACCACCTGGACGCGGCGCAAGGTATTCATCGTTCTGGATTCCCTCGAAAACGGCGAAACAGACGGCAGAACCACGAGGCTACCACGGATGAATCGCGGCCGAGATGCGGGGGAACGGACCGGTCGTCTCAGTGCCCGAGGCCGATGGCGGTCAGCGCCATCTCGGCCAGCGCGTAGAGGGCCACGCCGAGGAAGACCACCAGCGCCATGCGGATGCTGCGCTCCTGGTTGACCTCGGGTATCAGGTCGCTGGCCGCGACGTAGAGCGTCACGCCGGTGGAGACCGGCAGCGCGTACGGCACCGCGCCCGCGAACCGGTGCATGCCGAGCACGCCCGCCAGCGTCGCGGCGGCGAGCACGCAGGAGGCGGACAGGGCGCCCCTGGGCCCGCGTCCCGAGGCCAGCGCGATCGAGGCCACGGTGAAGCCCTCGGGGATCTTGTGCAGCGCCACCGCGCAGAAGATCACCAGCCCGAGCGGCACCGAGACCAGGAACCCGGACGCGATCGAGACCCCGTCGAAGAAGGTGTGCGTGGAGAGCCCGACCAGGGCGGACACGCTCATCGCCGGGTGCACCATCACGTCGTCGTGCACCTCCTCGCCGAAGTGGAAGTGCGGCGCGATCGTGTGCTCGAAGAAGTGCACCAGGAAGTACCCGCCGAGCATCAGGAGCGGCGCCTCGGAGGAGAGCCGCAGCGACTCCGGCAGCATGCGCAGGAACGTCGCCGCCAGCATGAACCCGGCGCCCAGCGCCAGGAAGTACTTGAGCCCCAGGTCGTTCCAGTGCCGGCGCGAGATGACGATCAGCCCCCCGAGGACGTTGGCGGCGGCCGCCCCGATGCCGAGCAGAAGGCTCCATTCGAGCGGGGAGAGCATGGTGCAGGGAAGGGGCGGCGGACGATAGCACCCGGTCCCGGGCGTTTCAAATGCGCGGTTTGACCGGCCGGGAGGCGGCCGCGATAATCTGGCCCTTCCGTGGGCGCCAGACGTCTGGTCGTGTCGATGGGATTCGCGGCGGTCCTCGTCGCACCGTGGGGAGAGGCGCAGCAGGCGCCTCCGCCCCCCGATCCCGTGGGCGTGACGCCCCTCCCGGACGCGCCGCCGGCCGCCGAGCCGTCGGAGGGGCCGTCCCCGGGGGCCGCCCCGGTCACGCTCGCGGACGCGGTCGCGCTCGCGCTCGAGGCGAACTTCGACGTCCTGGCCGCCGCCGACGACGTGCGCTCCGCCCAGCTCGGCTACTCGACGGAGCGGGCCGACTTCTTCCCCAAGCTCACGCCGAAGTTCAACCGCTTCGGCGACGACACCCAGTGGGGCATGGAGCTGGGCCAGCGCCTGCCCTGGACGGGCGGGTCGCTGGTCGGGTCGGCGGACTGGCAGTCGCGGCCCGACATCGCGGCCCCGTTCGTGCGCAGCTCGTCGGTCTCCCTCGAGCTGCGGCAGCCGCTGCTCCGCGGCTTCGGCCCCAACGCCGCGCACTACCTGCTGCGCAACCGCCGGCGCGGCCGCGAGGGGCGGGAGCGCGCGTTCGAGCGGGCGCGGCAGCGGGTGGCGGTGGAGGTCACGCGCGCCTTCTACCAGGTGGTGGAGCAGCGCGCGCTGCTCGGGGTGGCGCGGCAGAGCCTGCGGCGCAGCGAGAGCCTGCAGCAGGCCTCCGCGGCGCGCCTGGCGGTGGGGCTGGTGAGCAAGCTCGACGTGTTCCGCGCGCAGCTCCAGGCCGCGCAGGCGCAGGACTCGATGGTGCGGGCCGAGGCCTCGCTGGCGGACGCGGTGGAGCGCTTCCGCTTCCTGCTCGGCCGCGCCGCGGGCGACGCGCTGGAGCCGGCCGCGGTGTCGCTGCCCGAGGAGCTGCCCGACGAGCTCGAGCCGCTCGAGGTGCTCGTGCCGCGCGCCCTCGCGCACCGGCTCGACCTGCACGAGTCGCGCGACGAGGTCGAGGACGCCCGGCGGACCTTCTCCCTGGCGCGCCAGAACCTGCTGCCGCAGCTCGACCTCCGCCTGGGCCTGGCCGGCCGCGGCGTGGGCCCCACCTACGGCGGCGCCTGGACCGCGGCGGACCGCCAGCTCACGTTCGGCTTCGAGACCTCGCTGCCGCTCGAGCGCTCGGGCGACCGCGCCGAGCGCGCGCTCGCCGAGATCCAGGTGACCACGCGCGCGCGCAGCCTGCGCCAGCGCGAGCTGGAGATCGAGGCCGAGGTGCGCCGGGCCGTGCGCGACCTGGGCCAGATCCGCAAGAGCGTGGACCTGCAGAAGACCGCGGTCGAGGTGGCCGAGCAGCAGCACCGCCTGGCCACCCTGCGCTACCAGCGCGGGCTGGCCTCGAACTTCGACGTGGTGGAGGCGGAGGAGAGCCTGGTGCTCGCGCGCAGCGCGCTGGTCAGCCTGCTCGCGCGCTACCAGGTGGAGCGCGTCGAGCTGCTGCGCATCCTGGGCACGCTCGACGTGGACACGGAGTTCGCGCCGTGACCTCCGCGGAGATGATCGGGGCGCGGGTGTCCCGGGCCCTGGTGCTCGCGCGCGAGGAGGCGCGGCGGAGGCCGGCCCGCGCGGCCGCGGCGGGCGGCGCGGCGCTGGGCATCGCCGCGCTTCCCTTCTTCCTGATGACCGGCGGCGTGCCCGAAGGCGTGGCCGTGCGCGCGGTCGAGGAGGGGCCGTTCCGCGTGACCATCGTGGAGTCGGGAACGCTGCAGGCGCTGCGCTCGGTCACCTACGCCTCCAGCATCCAGAGCAACCAGGCCAAGGTCGTGGCCATGGCGCCGGAAGGCAAGATGGTGGGCAAGGGCGACCTGCTGCTGCTCTTCGACCAGGCGCCGTTCGAGGAGGAGATCCGCCGCAGCCAGGCCCAGCTCGAGCAGGCGCAGGCCGACCTGGAGAAGGCGCGCCAGGACTACCAGCTCCAGGCCATCCAGAACGCGGAGGAGCAGGCGGCCGCCCGGCAGAAGGTGGAACGGAGCGACCTCGAGCTGAAGGACGTGGCCGAGGGCAAGGGCCGCGTGCGCGAGGAGGAGGCCGAGGCCGCGGTGGCCAACGCCGAGCGGGAGCTGCAGAAGGCGGAGGGCGCGTTCGAGGACCTGCGGCCGCTGCTGGCCGAGGGGTTCATCACCAAGCAGGAGCTCGACCGCGCGGAGCAGGCGGTGGCGCGCGCGGGAGAGGAGCTGGCGCTGGCGCGGCGGCGCCGCGACGCGCTGGTGCGGTTCGGCCGGCCGCTGGAGCTCTCGCAGGCGCGCACCGAGGCGCAGCTCACCAAGGAGTCGCTGCGGCAGCTCGAGGCCGCCGCCGCCCACCGCATGGAGCAGAAGCGGGCGGCCATCTCCGCCGCCGAGAGCCGCATCCAGGAGGCCTCGAGCAAGCTCTCCCTGGCCCGCCAGCAGCTCGCGCGCACCGAGGTGCGCGCGGACGTGCCCGGCATCGTCGTCTACCGCGACGTGTTCTTCGGCTCCGAGCAGCGCAAGCCGCAGGTCGGCGACCAGGTCTGGGCGAACCAGCCGCTGCTGATCCTGCCCGACATCTCGCGCATGGTGGTGGAGACCCGCGTGCGCGAGACCGACATCCACAAGGTCGAGCAGAACCAGGCGGTGGCCATCCACGTGCCGGCGTACCCGGACCTCCGCCTGACCGGCCAGGTGAGCCTGGTGGGCACGCTCGCGCAGGAGGAGAAGGAGCGGCGCGGCGCGAAGTTCTTCCAGGTGACCGTGCTCGTGAACGAGAGCGAGCCGCGCCTGCGGCCCGGCATGTCCGCCCGCGTGGAAGTGCAGGTGGAGGAGCGCGCGCGGGCGCTCTTCGCGCCGCTGGAGGCGGTTTTCGAGAAGGACGGCCGGAGCATATGCTACGTGCTCGAGCGCGGCACGCTCCGCCCGCGCGAGGTCGTTCTGGGCCCGTCGAACCAGGACTTCGTGGTGGTCGAGAAGGGCCTGCGCAAAGGCGACCGGGTGGCCTTGCGGGACCCCGGGGCGCCGCCTTCGGACTTCGGCTCGCTCACGTCGCCCTGACGCGTCGGGCGGGAAGGGGCGGACGCCGTGCGCACCTGCGCGACGTGCGGTGAGAGGATCAGCGCCTCGGTCGGCGAGTGCCTGTATTGCCCTCCGGCCGCGCCCGCCCCGCCCGCCGCCGCCGTCGAACCGGTCTCCGGCGCCGCGCCTGGCCCGGCGGCGTCCGCGCCCGTGCCCGCGCCGCCCGCGCCCGTGGCGACCCGGCCCGCGCCGTCCGCGCCCGCCGATTCGTACGAGCTGCACCACGCGGCCGAGGAGGCGCTGCGCGGCGGCGAGGTCGAGCGCGCGCTGGTGCTCGCGTCGAAGCTGGTCAAGCTGTCCCCGCAGAGCATCGCCGGGCGCGCCCTCTACGAGCGGGCCCGCCACGAGCTGGTCCGCGGGCTGCGCCGCGAGCGCCTCGACGCGCGGGTGCAGGAGGCCCGGCGCAAGATGGAGGCGGGGGACCACGACGGCGCGGAGAAGATCGCGGTCTCCGCGCTGAAGCTGATCCCGGACCATCCCGTCGCGCTCGAGCTGTTCGCCAGCTCGAAGGCGCGGCGGCTCGCCGCCAGCGGCGCGGAAGCGGACGCGGAGCGGGAGCTGCAGCGCCTGGCCGCGAAGCAGGCGCGGCGGGCGGTCCTCGCCGCGCACAACGCGATCGCGAACGGGTGGGAGCGCCGGGCGCTGCTCGCGGTGCGGCGCGGGCTGCGGCTGGTGCCCGACGACCCCGAGCTCCTGGCGCTGCTGCGCGAGCTGCAGGGCGGAGGCGAGGAGCACGACCCGCCGCGCGCCCGCCGCCGCGCGCTGCTGTCGCAGGTCCGCGCCGCGGTGGCGCTGCTGCGCGAGCGGAAGCTCGAGGACAGCCTGGCCATGCTGCGCGCGGTGCTGCGCGAGGACCCCGACAACGTCCGGGCGCAGGAGGCGGTGCAGCAGGTCCGCCGCGCGTTCCTGCGCCGCACCGCGCCGCCGGTGCCGCGGGCCGCGGCCGCGCCAGCGGCCGTCCCCGCCCCGGCCCCGCCGGCGCCCGCCCCGCGGCCGGCGCCGCTGCGGGCCGCCCCCGCACCGGCGCCCGCCGCGCCGCCGCGTGAGGACCCCCCGCCCCGGGCGGCCCC
>DATBIZ010000356.1:0-1688 GCA_036556645.1 Vicinamibacteria bacterium
CTGGTCGCGGACGACAACGCGGACATGCGCGCGTACCTCCAGCGCGTGCTCGGCGCGCGGTGGACCGTGGAGGCCGTGCCGGACGGCGCGGCCGCCCTGGAAGCCGCGCGCGCCCGCCCGCCGGACCTCGTGTTGACCGACGTGATGATGCCGCGCCTCGACGGCTTCGGCCTGCTGCGGGCGCTGCGCGCCGACGAGGCGCTGCGCGAGGTCCCGGTCGTGATGCTGTCGGCGCGCGCAGGCGAGGAGGCGCGCATCGAGGGCCTGCAGACCGGCGCCGACGACTACCTGGTGAAGCCCTTCAGCGCGCGCGAGCTGGCGGCGCGGGTCGCCTCGCAGCTCAACCTGCACCGCGCGCGGCGCGAGGCCCACCTGCAGAAGCGGCACCTCTTCTCGCTGTTCATGCAGGCGCCGACGCCGATTGCCATCCTGCGCGGGCCCGGTCACGTGATCGAGCTGGCCAACCCGCCCTGCTGCGCGGTGTGGGGCCGCCGGCACGAGGACCTGATCGGCCGGCCCCTCCTCGACGCCCTGCCCGAGCTGCGCTCGCAGGGGTTCCACGGCCTGCTCGACGGCGTCCTCGCCACCGGTCAGCCGTACGTCGGGCGCGAAGCGCCGGCCCAGCTCGACCGGCGCGGCGACGGGCGGCTCGACACGACCTGGTTCAACTTCGTCTACGCCCCGCTGCGCGACGTCGAGGGGCGGATCGACGGCGTGCTCGTGCTCGCTTTCGACGTCACCCACGAGACGCTGGCGCGCCGCGAGATGGAGTCGCTGCGCTCCGCGGCCGAGCAGGCCAGCCGCGCCAAGGACGAGTTCCTGGCCATGCTGAGCCACGAGCTGCGCAACCCGCTCGCCCCGATCACGACCGCGCTCGAGCTGATGCGCTTGCGCGACGGGGCGGGGGTCGTGGAGCGCGAGCGGGCGATCATCGACCGGCAGGTCACGCACCTGACCCGCCTGGTGGACGACCTGCTCGACGTCTCCCGGGTGACCCGCGGCACCGTGGCCCTGCGGCGGCGTCCCCTGGAGCTGGCCCAGGTCGTGGCGAAGGGGATCGAGATGGCCAGCCCGCTGCTCGAGACGCGGCAGCACCGGCTGACCATGGACGTCGCCGCCGCCGGGCTGCCGGTGCACGGCGACGAGCACCGCCTGGCCCAGGTGGTCTCCAACCTGGTCGCCAATGCGGCGAAGTACACCCCGCCGGGCGGGCACGTGACCGTCCGTGCCGCGCGGGAGGGCGGCACGGTCGCGCTGCGCGTGCGCGACGACGGGCTGGGGATCGACGCGCAGCTGCTGCCCCGCGTGTTCGACCTGTTCGTGCAGGGGCCGCGCGGCCTCGATCGCGCGCACGGGGGCCTGGGCCTCGGGCTGGCCATCGTCCGCAGCCTGGTGGAGCTGCACGGCGGGTCGGTGGAGGCGGCGAGCGCGGGCCACGGGCGCGGCAGCGAGTTCACGGTGCGCCTGCCCCTGCTCGACGGCGCTCCGCTCGGCACGCTCACCGCGGAGCGCGCCTCGGTGACCGTGGCCCTCGACGCGCCGCGTGTGCTGGTGGTGGACGACAACCGCGACGCCGCGAACCTGCTCGCGGAAGCACTCGGCGCGGCCGGCTACGTCACGCGCACCGCCTACGACGCCGCGACGGCGCTGGAGGCCGCCCGCAGCTTCCAGCCCGCGGTCGCGCTGCT
>DATBIZ010000357.1:0-7383 GCA_036556645.1 Vicinamibacteria bacterium
ACGGCCTTCGGGCTGCCGGGCAGGTTCAGCACCAGGCACGCGCCGACCGTGCCCGCGACCCCGCGCGACAGCGAAGCGAGCGCCGTGCGCTCCCGGCCGTGCGCGCGAAGCATCTCCGCGAGCCCCGGCGCCTCACGCTCGAGCACGTCGCGCGTCGCCTCCGGCGTCACGTCGCGCGGGCCCAGGCCGGTGCCGCCGGTGGTGACCACGAGGTCCGCGCGCCGCGCGCACTCGCGGACCAGCGCGGCGATCGTCGCGCGCTCGTCCGCGACCACGATCGGGCCCTCGACCTCGAGGCCCGCTTCCACGAGGCGCCGGCAGGCTTCGGGCCCGGAGAGGTCGGCCCGCTCGCCGCGCGAGGCGGAATCGCTCACGGTGATGACGACCGCGCGCGCCGACATTGACTGGGGTGGTCGGCAAAACTATAGTGGTCTTTCGATCCGCTGGCCAGGCCGAGCCCCACGGCCGCGCCGGCTCCGAGGCGCGATGTCCATCCTCCCGATCGCTCTTCTCACGCTGCTGCAAGCCACCCCTGCGCCCGCCGAGGCGCAGCGGCGCGAGCTGACCGTGACCGTCACGGACGACAAGGGCCGCGCCATCGAGGGCCTGACCGCGGACGACATCGCGGTCCTCGAGAACGGCGTGGCCCGCGAGGTGACGCGGGTGGAGCTCGACCGACGGCCGCTCACGCTGGCGATGATCGTGGACACCAGCGAGCCGATGGGCACGTTCTACCGGCTGCAGATCCTCGACCCGGTCCTGCAGTTCCTGAGCCGGCTGCCCGAGGACTCGAAGTTCACGGTATGGACGACCGGGGACCGGCCCACGCGGATCGTGGACGACTACACCACCGACGTGGCCGCCGCCTCCCGGGCGCTCAAGAAGGTCTTCCCGCGGGGCGGCAACACGCTGTTCGACACGATCGTGGAGGCCTCGCGCGATCTCGCCAAGCGCGAGGGCGAGCGCACCGCGGTGGTGATCGTCACCGGGCTCGGCATCGGCTTCCGGAACTACGACCGCAGGCAGGTCGTGGCGGAGGGCAAGCGGAGCGGGGCCACGTTCCTGACCCTGCAGTTCGAGGAGGGCCGCCTGCCGCCCGGCGCGGAGCGCGCCGGCCACGGCGAGGTGGACGCCACCGACTACGACTACGTGCTCTCGAGCCTGGCCAAGGACAGCGGCGGCCGGCAGGAGAGCACGCTCTCCGCGATGGGGGTCGGCTCGACCCTGGCCCGGCTGGGCGCGGACCTCCGCGGCCAGTATCGCCTGAGCTACCTGGGCCTGCCCGGGGTGGACGACCCGAAGGTGAAGGTCACCGTGGCGCGCGAGGGCGCGCAGGTCCGCGTGGGCACCCCGCGAACGTGAGCCCGATGCGACACCGCTCGATCCTGGCCGCCCTGGCCCTGGCGCTGCCCGCCCTGCTGTTCGCGCAGGCGCCGCGCCGTCCGCCCACGTTCGAGGGCGTGATCGAGGTCGTCAACCTGCACGTGACGGTCACCGACGGCCGCAACCGCTACGTGACCGACCTGAAGGAAGGCGACTTCTCGATCTTCGAGGACGGGATCAAGCAGGAGCTGACCCTGTTCAACCACGAGGACCTGCCCATCTCGCTCTCGCTGATGATGGACATGTCGGCCTCCATGGACGAGAAGCTGGTGCAGGCGCAGCAGGCGGCCACCCGCTTCGTGAAGACGCTGCGCCCGCAGGACGTCGCCTCGGTGGTCGCCTTCAACGACCGCATCAACGTGCTCAGCGACTTCACCGCCGACCACGTCGCGCTCGAGAAGGCCGTGATGCGCACGGAGGCCTCCGGCCCCACCGCGCTCCACAACGCGCTCTACGTGACGCTGAAGGAGCTGGGCCGGCAGAAGAAGGCGGGCGAGCTGCGCCGGCGGGCGCTGGTGCTGCTCTCGGACGGCGAGGACACCGCGTCGCTGGTGCAGGACGAGCAGGTGATCGAGCTGGCCCGCAAGCTCGAGATCGGCATCTACGCGATCAGCCTGCGGCCCAACCGGGTGCAGGACCGCGCGCGCCTCGCCTTCAGCCAGGCCGCCCACCTGCTGACCGTGCTGAGCCGCGACACCGGCGGGCAGGTGTACTTCCCCAACTCGATCTCGGAGCTCGACGCGGTCTACGACCGCATCGCCGAGGAGCTGCGCACGCAGTACAACCTCGGCTACGTGTCCTCGAACACGCGCCGCGACGGCAAGTGGCGGCGCATCGTGGTGCGGACCCGCGAGGAACTGCAGGTGCGCCACAAGATCGGCTACTACGCCCCGCGCGGCCAGCGCGTCACCTCCGCCCGGTAGGCGCGCGGCCGCGCAGCGGCCCTCCGATCAGAACCCGATGTGGATGCTCAGGTGCGGGCGCAGGCACCACAGGCGTCCGTGATAGTGGCCGCGGACCGGGCGGTACGCCGGGTAGGGGCCGTTGTCCGCGTAAGGCCCGTAGTAGCCGTAGCGATCGTAGTAGGGGTCGTAGTACGGGTCGTACGCGTACCGCGAATACGCGTACGGACGGTAGTAGTAGCGCGGCGTGGAGTACCGGGGCGCGTAGTAGCGGGAATACGAGCGGCCGTACGAACGGCCGTACGAGCGGTACCCGCGGTCGCGGGAGCCATCGTGCCGCGACGAGCGGTACCCCCGCGACGAGTAGCCGCCGTGCCCGCACGAGCGGGAATGGCGGTGCGCCGCCTCCGCTTCGACCGGAAGCGACGCCGCGACCAGGCCGCTCACCGCCAGCGCGCCGGCCAGGGTTCGGATCCTCATGGAGCCTCCTGTGGGGGACTGCAGCGCTCGCCAGCAAAGGACGTTCCAGCGCGCCGGTGCCGGCGTCTCAGCGGTTTGGCCGCGTCCTCCCGCGGGCCGTGTCGACTGGCGCGGACAGGGACGTCACCCGCGAGGGTCAGCTACTCGAGCCAGACCCGCACGGTCTGGTCGTCTTCGTCGATCTCGACCAGGTCCTGCCCGGCCTCGAGCGCGGCCAGGATCTCGGACACCTTGACCGCGCACCGGGCATGACGGTGCTCGCCGCAGTCGAAGTCGATCCGCGGCCACCCGTCGCCGACCGCGCGCACCAGCGCCATCGGCAGGTTCACCGTGACCTTCTTCCGGCCGGTCGTCTTGTCCGTGACGCGCACCTTCAGCCAGGTCGGCTCCTTCCCGGAGGCGCGGAGCGGGCGCTCGGCCCGCGGGCGCTCCTCGGCGGGGCGCGCGGGCGCCGCCGGCGCAACCGTGCTCTGCGCCACCGCCCGCTTCACCACCGTCAGGTCGTCCTCGGGCGCGGGGCCGGCACTGGCCCGCACCACGATGCTCGCGGCCGCCGCCCCGGCCAGGCCCAGGGCCGCCGCCGCCGATGCCCTACGCACGCCTCGCGTCATGCTGTCCTCCTTGTCTCGTGGATCAAGCCGCCGCCGCCACGCTGCGCGTCAGCGCCGGCTTCATCTCGCTCACTCGACCCGGCCGCCACGCTGCGCGCGTCGGCGCCGGCTCACTCGATCCAGATCTGGATGCGCTCGCCGTCCTCGTCGCCCACGATGTCGATGATCTGCGTCGGCCCGAGCTTCGTGAGCTGCTCCCAGAACTGCTCCGGCTCGCCGTAGCCCTTCTTCCGCAGCTCCCGGCGCGCCTCCTCCGGCAGGCTCTTGAGGACGATCTCGGCCAGCGCCAGCGGCACGTCCACCGACACCTTGCGCCGGCCGTGCTCGGAGATCCGGACCTTGAGCAGCCGCCGCCGGCCCGCGTCGGCGCCGGGGGCGGGATCGGCGGACGGGCGCACGTCGGCGAGCGCGGCCGGATCGAGCCGGAGCAGGCACAGCTTCGCGCGCTGGACGAGGTCCTCGTCCGCCTCGGACCGCACCATCGCCTTCAGCACGGGCAGCGCGGGCCGGCCCGCCTCGGCGCCGAGGCCGCACGACTGCAGGGCGGCGTAATACCGCACGGTCTTGCTCGGGTCCGCGAGCGCCTGGTGCAGCACGGGCAGGTACTGCTTGCCCCCGTCCCGGAACAGGCGGGCGGCGAGCCCCACGCGGTTGGTCCGCGCCTCCTCGGCCAGCGCCTTGTCCGCCGGAGGCCGGGCCAGGAAGGCCTCGTACTCCTTGAAGGCGCGCGGGCGATCGCCGAGCTGTTCGCTGGCGCGGGCGACCCAGTAGGCCGCGGCGTCCGCGTCGGCGCCCTTCGCGCTCGCCAGCACCTCCTGCCAGGCCGCGCGCGCCTCCGCGTACTTGCGGTCGAAGAAGAGCGCCTTGGCCGTGCGCACCTTCTCGCCCTCGCCCTGCGCCAGCGCCACCGCGGCGGACGCGAGCAGCGCGACGGCCAGGGCCAGCCGCCTCACCCCTGCAGCTCCCGGGCGGTCAGGTCGATCTTGAGCAGCAGCCGGCTGCGCTCGATCTGGCGGTGCACGCGCTCGAGGTCGCGCTTGCGCGCGCACGACTCGAGCGAGGCCACCTCGCGCAGCACCTGCTCGACGTCGTCGAGCACCGGGCGCGCGGTGGCCACCGCGGCCGCGTCCACGTCGAGCAGGCTCCGCCGCGCCAGCAGCTCGCGGCTCCGCTGCGCCTCCTCGGCCACGTCCACCCGCTGGTTCCCCTTCGGGCACGGGTGCGCCTGTGCCGCCACCGTGACCAGCACGTCGCCGGCCTCGTCGAGGTAGCGCGCGGCCTGCTCGCGGGCCACGTTGCGCTCCAGGCGCCGCACGAACGCCTCGCCCGCGCCGGCGTCCTCGGCCACGGCGGTCCGAGCCGAGGGCGGAGCGCTCCTCGGGGTGGTGCCCCGCAGCAGCAGCACGCCGAGCGCGGCCACCGCGATCGCGGCCGCGGTGCCGAGCGCGAAACCGAGGCCGGCGCGGGAGGCGCCACGCGCCTCGGGGGCGCGCTCGTCGAGCCGGGCGAACACCCGCGTGCGCAGCGCGGCGAGCGAAACGGGCGGCTCCGCGGCGCGCAAGGGATCGGCGGCGAGCGCGGCGGCGACCGCGCGCTCTTCGCCGAGCCGCCCGGCGCAGGCGCGGCAGCGGTCCGCGTGCGCCTGCACCCTCGCCCGCTCCGCGGCGTCCGCGATCGCGCCGGCGGCGAGCAGGCTGACCGCGCGGCGCCAGCGGCCGTGCCGGATGGCGAGGGTCACGCGCGGCCCTCGCGCAGCCGGTCGCGCAGCCGGTGCAGCGCGCGGTGCAGGCTGCTCTTCACCGTGCCCAGGCTGAGGCCGAGGGTGTCCGCGATCTCGTCGAGCGACATGTCGTCGTAGTGGCGGAGGACCACGATCGCGCGCTGGCGCTCCGGCAGCACGCGCAGCGCCCGCGCGATGCGCGCGCCGGTCTCGCGCCCCATCGCCGCGCGCTCCGGCGAGGGTGCGCCGTCGCTCCAGCGGGGGTCACGGTCGGCGCCGTCGCCGAGCGGCTCCTCGGTCTGGCGGCGGCGCCGGGCGCGACGGTAGCGGTCGATGGCCTGGTTGATGCCGATGCGCGTCAGCCACGAGCCGACCTCCGCGCGCGCGTCCCACCGCGAGGCGTTCTGGAAGGCCTTCACGAAGGTCTCCTGCACGACGTCGAGCGCGTCGTCCGGGTCGCGAAGGTACGAGAGCGCCACGCGGTAGATCCTCCGGTAGTGCCGTTCCATGAGCACGGCCAGCGCGTCGCGGTCGCCGCCCGCCAGCGCCGCCATGAGCTCGCCGTCTGTAGGCTCCATCTCTCGCGGTCACGCATTGGACCACGGGGCGGCGGTACGGCGCGCGGCCGTCACTTGAGCCAGATGAGCACCTGTTCGCCGTCTTCGTCTTCCACTTCGGCGAGCACGCCGAGGCCCGCCTTCTCGATGTCCTCGAGCCGGACGTGCCGGCGCACGCGGCGCGCGGCCCGGCCGCGCTCGCCGTCGTCCCAGCCGGTCTCCTTCTCCCAGTCGACGCGGCGGTCCACCGTCCGCACGAGCCACATCGGCATGCTGACCCGCACGAGCTGGCCCTCGTGGGGGTTCCACACCAGCACGTTCAGCTCGTGGGCCGGCCCGCGCCGGCCCTGGTAACGCTCGGCCTCGCGCCGGGCCTGGTCGAACACCGGACGCGCGTCCTTGACCCGCGTGATCTGGACCAGGCACGCGGCCTGGCCGGCCGCCGCCAGGATGATCGCCAGGATGCCCGCTCGCCTCATGAAGGTTCCTCCAGCGCCCGAACCGTTAACGCGCCGGGGGGGCGGGAGGTTCCAGCGGCCGCGTTGGTCGCCGCGCAGCCGCGCGCTATCATCGGTCGAAATACCTGAGGCACACGACCTTGCAACCACGCCGCGACCCCATGCTGGACTTCGCCGTCAAGGACACCTGGCGGATCTTCCGCATCATGGGCGAGTTCGTGGAGGGGTTCGAGACCCTCTCCCAGATCGCCGGCGGCGTCACGATCTTCGGCTCCGCCCGCACCCAGCAGGGCACGGTCGAGTGGGAGCGGGCGGAACGCCTGGGCCGGGCGATCGCCCAGGCGGGATACTCGGTGATCACGGGGGGCGGGCCGGGGGACATGGAGGCGGCCAACAAGGGCGCGCTCGAGGCGGGCGGCGAGTCGGTGGGCCTCGCCATCGAGCTGCCTTACGAGCCCAAGCCGAACCCCTATCTCACGCGCACGCTGTCCTTCCGGTACTTCTTCGTCCGCAAGGTGATGTTCGTGAAGTACAGCCAGGCCTTCGTGATCCTGCCCGGCGGGTTCGGGACCATGGACGAGCTGTTCGAGGCGGTCACGCTGATCCAGACCAAGAAGGTGAAGCCGTTCCCGGTGATCCTGGTCGGGGACGACGGGTTCTGGGACGGGCTCTTCTCCTGGATCGAGACGGCGCTGGTGCCGCGCAACAAGGTGCGCGAGGACGAGGTGCGGATCCTGCAGCGGGCGCGCACGGACAAGGACGTGCTGAAGATCCTCCGCAAGCAGGCGCGGCTGCCCCCCAAGGACAAGAGCGGCCACGCGGAGGCGGGCAAGGAGATCCCCTGATGGCCTATCGCGTCACGTTGATCCCGGGCGACGGCATCGGTCCCGAGGTCGTGGCGGCGGCGGTGCGCGTGCTGAGCGCCACCGGCGTGGCCTTCGAGTGGGAGACCGAGCCGGCCGGGGCCGGCGCGATCGGCGAGCACGGCGGCCCGCTCCCGGACCGCACGCTCGAGTCCATCCGCCGCAACAATGTCGCGCTCAAGGGCCCCACCGAGACCCCGGTCGGCACGGGCCACCGGTCCGTCAACGTCGAGCTGCGCAAGCGCCTGGACCTGTACGCGAACCTCCGCCCGGTCAAGACGCTGCCGGGGGTCAAGAGCCGCTACGACGGCGTGGACCTCGTCGTCGTCCGCGAGAACACCGAGGACCTCTACAGCGGCCTGGAGCACGTGGTGGTGCCGGGCGTGGTGGAGTCGCTGAAGATCATCAC
>DATBIZ010000358.1:0-4357 GCA_036556645.1 Vicinamibacteria bacterium
CGCAGCGCCTTCTCCACCGCCTCGCGGCCGTTGCGCGCCTCGCCCACCACCACGAGGTCGCTCTCCGCGGAGAGCAGCGCCTCGATGCCGTCGCGGAAGAGCTCGTGGTCGTCGGCGATCAGCACGCGCGTGCGCGCGCTCACCGGCGCGCCCCGGCCGGCAGCGGCAGCTCGGCGTGGACGCGCGTGCCCTGCCCGCGGCGGCCGGCGCGGGGGCGCGACTGCACGCGCAACCGCCCGCCCAGCGCTCCCACGCGCTCGCGCATGGCCGCGAGCCCGAACGACTCGCGCGGCGTGCGCACGTCGAACCCCACGCCGTCGTCCTCGATCTCCACCACCGCGGCCGGGCCCGGCCCGTGCCCCAGCCGCACGTCCACGCGGGTGGCTCGCGCGTGCTCGAGGGCGTTGGAGAGCGCGCCTTGCACGACGCGGTAGAGCGCGGCCGCGTGCGCCCCGGGCAGGCGGCGCGGCAGGCCGCGGTCGCTGACGCGCACGGTCACGCCCGTGCGGGCGCTGAACTGCCGCGCGTGCAGCGTCAACGCGCGGGCGAGCCCGACGCGCTCGAGCGCGGCGGGTCCGAGGTCGAGGATCACGCGGCGGAGCGACTCGATCGCGTGGCCCAGCACGCACGAGGCGCGGTCCAGATCCTCCTGCGCGCGCGACGGGCGCGCGGCGGCCAGCTCCGCCGCGGCGGTGCCGAGGTGCAGCTTCAGGACCACGAGGTGGTGGCCGATCTCGTCGTGGAGGTCGCGCGCGAGGCGGTGGCGTTCGTCGTCGGCCAGGCCGCGAGCGGCGGAAGCGGCCGGCCGGCGCGCGACGGCGGCGTTGCGGACCCGGCGCCGTCCCGCCTGCCCCAGAGCCCCCATGGTCGGTCCCCGGGCGGGAGTATACCGGTCAGTTTCTGGCCAATTTGCTTCCACGCAGTCTGAACCCATTCATGGGCAGCACTTTCGGGGACAGTGTGGGCGCGATCACGCCGCGGCGGGCGCGCGGGGGCGCGCGACGGCCTACAAGAGGAACCCGAGTGCCATCAATCGGCAGCGCGCGACCGTCGTGCCGGCGGCAGCGGCGACGCGGCCGGCTCCGCCGCTTCCCATCGCTTCAGCTTGTTGAGCAGCGCCTTGTACGAGATCTTCAGCCGCCGGGCGGTCTCGCGGCGGTTCCAGCGCGTCTCGGTGAGGACGCGGTTGACCAGTTCCTGCTCGGCCTGCTCCGCCGCGCGCGCGGCCACGGACCGCAGCGACGGGTCGAGCCGGGCCGGAGACGGCGCCAACGGCGGCGGCTCGGAGGGGGCGCCGGACGGACGGGGCGCCTGCGGCTCCTCGGCCCAGGGGTCGCCGGGCAGGATCAGGTGGCGCCGGACCGCGTTCTCCAGCTCGCGCACGTTGCCCGGCCAGTGGTAGCGCAGGAAGGACTGGACGAGCGTCTCCGGCAGCTCGCGCACGCGGCTGCGATAGCGGTCCGCGTAGGTGCGGACGAAGTGCTCGCACAGGGCGGGCACGTCCTCGATGCGCTCCCGCAGGGCCGGCACCTCGATACGGATGACGTTCAGCCGGAAGTACAGGTCCTCGCGGAAGCGGCCGGCCTGCACCGCCTCCGCCAGGCGGGTGTTCGTGGTGGCCAGCACGCGGGAGTCCACCCGCACGGGCCGGCGCCCGCCCAGCCGGGTGTATTCGCCGTCCTGCAGCACGTGCAGCAGCTTGGCCTGCAGGTTCGCGCTCATCTCGCCGATCTCGTCGAGCAGGATCGAGCCCTGGTGCGCCATCTCGAACTTGCCCGGCTTCTCGCCGACCGCGCCCGAGAAAGCGCCCTTCTCGTAGCCGAACAGCTCCGACTCGAGCAGGTCCTGCGGCAGCGCCGCGCAGTTGACCTTCACCAGCGGCCGCGCGCGCCGGCTCGAGCGCGCGTGGATGAACCGCGCGAGCACCTCCTTGCCCACGCCGGACTCCCCGGTGATCAGCACCGGCGCGTCGGTGTCCGCCACCTGCAGCGCGATCTCCTTGATGCGGAGCATGGCCGGGTGGGTGGAGACGAACGGGGTCTCCGGGCGCTCGCCGAGCTTGAGGCGCAGCGTCCGCACCTGCTCCTGCAGCTCCTGCTTCTCCACCGCGTTGCGGATGGCCAGCTCCAGCTCGTGCTCCTCGAACGGCTTGGTCAGGTAGTCGGACGCTCCGCGCCTGACCGCGTCCACCACGGTCTTGATCTGGCCTTCCGTCGAGAGCACGACCACCGGCACCGCGGGGTGGCTGGCGCGGATCTCGTCGAGCACGGCCAGCCCCGACATCCCGGGCAGGATCAGGTCGAGCAGCACGAGCGCGGGCGGGGCGGACGAGGCGCGCTCGAGGTGCCGCAGCGCGTCCTCGCCCGAGGCCGTGCCCGCCACCTCGTAGCCCTGCGCCGACAGCAGCACGGAGAGATAGGCGCGCGTGCTGTCGTCGTCTTCGACCACCAGTATCGATTTCGGGGCCACTGGCTTGATCTTGGACCGGCGCGCCGCCGGTGTCCACGCCGGCACGCATTTTGCCCCTACGACCCGCCGTGCCCGCCCGCCTCCTCCTCGCCGACGACCACGCGATCGTGCGCCAGGCCCTGAGGCTCCTGCTCAGCGGAGCCGGCTTCGAGGTGGTCGCCGAGGCCTCGGACGGGCTCGAGGCCGCCCGCCTGGCGCGCCAGCTCGAGCCGGACGTCGCCGTGCTGGACGTCGTGATGCCGCTGCTCAACGGCCTCGACGCCGCGCGCGAGATCCACCAGGCCTCCCCGGCGACCCGGACCATCCTGCTGACCAGCCGCCACGAGGAGCAGCTCCTGCTCGAGGCGCTCGACGCGGGCGTGCACGGGTGCGTGCTGAAGACCTACCAGGCCGACGACCTGATCCGCGCGATCCACGCGGTGGTGGCCGGCGGCGTGTACCTGAGCCCGGGCAGCTCGCGCTCGCTGGTGGACGCCTACCGCTCGCGCACCGCGGTGAGCCCGGGGCCGCTGAGCCAGCGCGAGCGGCAGGTGCTGCAGCTGATCGCCGAAGGCAAGAGCACGCGCGAGGTGGCCGAGCTGCTCGGGGTCAGCGTCAAGACCGCCGAGTCGCACCGCGCGCACATCATGAAGAAGCTGCGGATCAGCCAGACGGCGGGGCTGGTGCGCTACGCGCTGCAGCGCGGGCTCAGCGAGCTCTAGCCGCCCGTGGCCCGCACGCATCAGGGTTTCCCTGATCCCACTTTCCGCGACGGCCCAATTGCCGCGGCGCGCGCCGGGGCCTACGTTCGCAGTGTGATCTGGATCATGCTCTCGACCGAGGACGTCCGAGCCCGTGCGACCTCGAACCTCGTGGCTCCTTCCCGGCGGCCCGTGTCGGACGCCGCCGTGGCGCCGCCGGCCGGAGGCTCGTGGCTGCACGACGGCTCGGACGCCCTGGGCCGAGAGCGGGTCGAGATCCTGAACAACTGAAGCCGGTCCCGCCGGCGCCGCGCGCGGGACGTCGAAGGGAAGAGGTGTGCGCCGCGGAAACGCGGCCGAAACCGAAGGGGGCGAAGCCTTGTCCGCGGTGGGGATCGAGACGTTGCGCGACGGGTTCACCCGGCCGGTGCCGGCGGCGCCGTGGCACGTGGTCTGGACCAGCAGCCACTGCGAGCAGCTCGTCTGCGACCAGCTCTCCGCGCGCGGCTTCCATCCGTTCCTGCCCCGCGTGGCCACCTGGTCGCTGCGCGCCGGCCGGCGGCACCAGGTGCTGGTGCCCGTGTTCCCGGGTTACGTGTTCCTCAACGACGCGCTCGACCGGGCCGCGCACGTCGAGGCGCGCAAGGCGCGCGGCGTGGTGCGCGTGCTCGGCGACGGCTGGGAGCGGCCGGCGGTGGTCCCCCCGGCGGAGATGGACGCGCTGCGCCGCCTGGTGGACGCGGGGGTGCCCGCGCTCCCCCATCCCTACCTGAGCGAAGGCCGGCGGGTGCGCATCACCGGCGGGCCGCTGGCCGGCTTGGAGGGCGTCGTCCTGCGGACGCGCCCGGAGAAAGGCATGCTCGTGCTGTCCGTCCACATGCTGCAGCGCAGCGTGGCGGCCGAGGTGGACTGGTCGTACGTCGAAGCCGCCTGAGCGGACGTCCTTCACGTTCTTCCGCAGCTCCTGATCCCCATGCACAATCCAGCCGACGGCACTCCCATCACCGAGCGCTTGCGCGACGCGTGGTCGCGGCGCAAGTGGCTGGCCCTGGCCGCGTCCGCGGTCACGGCGGCCGTGGGCGTCACCCTGGTCACCAGCCTGCCGAACGTCTATCGGGCCACCGCGACCGTGCTGGTGGAAGAGCCGCGCGTGGAGGCGGCGGTGGCCGCGGAGCTCGACCGGCGGCTGCAGATGATCAGCCAGGAGA
>DATBIZ010000359.1:0-3486 GCA_036556645.1 Vicinamibacteria bacterium
TGGCGGGGCCCGAGAGCCCGCCCGTGCCGAAGGCGAGCCGCGGCCGGCGCGTGTCCACGTCGATCGCCATGCCCAGGAGCGTGTTGATGCAGGAGAGCGCGTCCGCCCCCGCGTCCTCGCACACGCGCGCGAAGCGCGCGATGTCCGCCACGTTCGGGGAGAGCTTCGGGATCACGGGCCGGCGCGTCACCTGCCGCACCGCGCCCACCACCTCCGCGGTCAGGCGCGGGTCGCCGCCGAAGGCCAGGCCGCCCTTCTTGACGTTCGGGCAGGAGATGTTGATCTCGACCGCGTCCACCCGCGGGGCGTCCTCCAGCACGCGCGCGACCTCGGCGTACTCCTCGACGGTGTCGCCGCAGACGTTGACGATCACGGCGGTGTCGAAGCGCTCGAGCCGCGGCAGCACGTCGCGCACGAACGCGCGCACGCCCACGCCCTGCAGCCCGATCGCGTTGAGCAGCCCGGCCGGCGTCTCCACGATGCGCGGCACGTCGCAGCCCTCGCGCGGCTGCATGTACAGCCCCTTCGAGACGAGGCCGCCCAGCAGCGACAGGTCGAGGATGCCCTCGTATTCGACGCCGTAGCCGAACGTGCCCGAGGCCGCGATCAGCGGGTTCTTCAGGCGCAGGCCGGCGACCTCCACCGCGAGGGCGCCGGCCGCGCGCGCGGTCGCGCTCACGCCCGCACCTCGGCGCTCCCCGTGCGGGCGGCGAGCGAGGCGGCCTCGCCCTTCCACACCACCTCGCGCGCGTCGAACACCGGCCCTTCCGTGCACGCGCAGCGGAGCTTCGGCCGCGGCTCGCCGGCGCGCTGGATCGGCACCACGCACCCGAGACAGGTGCCGATGCCGCAGCCCATCCACGGGTCCAGGCTCACCTGCGCGGGGAGCGAGCGGCGCTCCGCGATCCGGGCCACCGCGTGCAGCATCGGGTCGGGCCCGCAGGCGAGCAGCGCCACCGGGCCCGCCGGCGGCGTGTCGAGGTAGGCCTCGAGCGGCTCGGTGACGCGCCCGTGATGGCCGAGCGTCCCGTCGTCGGTGGCGAGCGCCACCGGCACGCCCATCGCCGCGAACGGCTCGCGGACCTGCAGGTCGCCCGCGCTGCGACCGCCGTAGAACAGCCGCGGCCGCACGCCGCGCGCGAGCAGGGCGCGGCTCAGCAGGTGGAACGGCGCGATCCCGTAGCCGCCCGCGATCAGGAGCGGCTCGTGGGCGGGCGGCGGCGTGAAGGAGCGGCCGAGCGGTCCCAGGCAGGCCGCGGCCTCCCCCGGCCGCAGGTCGGCCAGCGCGCGGCTGCCCGGTCCCACGCTCTTCAGGAACAGCGTGAACGTGTCGCGCGCCGGGTCCACCGCCATGATCGAGAACGGCCGCCGCAGCAGCGGCTCGGCCGTGGTGCCGGCCTTGATCATCACGAACTGGCCGGCGCGGCCCTCGTGCGCGACCTCGGGATGCCGGAACGTGAGCAGCACGTACGCGCCTGCGAGCGGCTCGCGGCCGACCAGGGGCACGTCTCGGTTGCGGGCCATGCGTCGGGCGATCATACCGCGCCGCATATAATCGCCGCCCCACCGTGCGGATCCTGGCCAGCGCCGCCGTCGCCGCGTCGCTCCTGGCCGCCGACGTCGTGGTCCTCACGCTGTTCCTCGACGCCGACGCCACCCTGCGGCGGGACGGCCCCGCGCTGCTCCTCTCGCTCTTCCTTCCCTACGCGGTGGCGGGCACCGCGCTCTTGGCGCTGGCCGCCGGGGCGCTGGGCCTCGGCCGGGGCGCGCGGGCGCCCCGCGAGCCCGCGACCGAGGTCGTGCCGGGCCTGCCCGGCTTCGGAGGGATGGCGCTGGTCGCGCTGGCCGCGGCCGCGGCGCTCTTCTGGTTCAACCTGTTCAGCTACCGCCACTCGATGCCGGCCGAGTCCGTGCGCGGGCTGGCCGCGGCCAGCGCGGCGCTCAGCGGCGCCGCGCTCGTGCTGGCCGTGGTCGCGCTCGACGCGCGCCTCTTTCCGCGTCGCGGACGCGGGCTGGCCTCGCCGCTCGCGGTGCTGGCCGCCGCCTCGGCGGTGGTGCTGCCGCTCGCCCTGCGGCCCCGGCCGGCCGCGCCGTCGGCGCCGGTGCCCGTGCGGCTCGGGGCGCGCGAGCCGCTGCGGCGCGTCACCCTGATCGGCATGGACGGCCTCGGGCCCGCGCAGCTCCGGGAAGCGGTCGAGCGCGGCAAGCTGCCCGCCCTCGCGCGCATGATGCGCCGCGGTGCGCACGGCCCGCTGGCCACGCTCCGCCCCACGGAAGGGCCGGCGCTGTGGACCACCGTGTTCACGGGCCGCCTGCCGCGCGACCATGGGGTGAAGAGCTTCGGCAGCTACCGCCTCCGCGGCTCGCGCACCGCGTTCGAGGCGCTGCCCAAGGGGGCGTTCATCGGACTGCTCGAACACGCCGGGCTCGTCACCACCACGCCCGTGACCTCGGCCGCGCGGCGCGGCAGCGCGCTGTGGGACGCGCTGAACGCGGTCGGGATCCCCGCCGGTGTGGTGCGGTTCTGGGGCACGTACCCGCCGGAGAAGGTGCAGGGGTTCATGCTGTCGCACTACTTCCACGTGCTGCGGGACGACCCCGCGCGGGTGCGGGAGACCCTGCATCCGCCCGACCTCGTGGACGAGGTGCGGGCGCGGGCGGTGGCGCCGCAGGACGTGGAGCGCGCGCTGGTGTCGCAGTTCGTGGACCTCTCGGTGGAGCTGCCCGGCGACGCGGTGCCGTGGCGGCGCGAGCTGGTGGAGCGCGCGCTCGCCCCGGACCTGACCTACCGCCGCGCGGGCGCGGTGCTCCGCGCCGCCTACGATCCCGCCTTCTTCGCCACGTATTACGGCGGCCTCGACGTGGTGGGCCACACGTTCCTGCGCTTCGCGCAGCCGGGCCGCTTCGGCGACGTCGGCGTCGAGGAGGCCCGCCGCTACGGCGGCGTCTGCGACGCCTACGCGGAGATGCTCAGCCAATGGGTGGGCGAGGCGGCGCAGTCGCTGGGTCCGGGCGAGGTGCTCCTCGTGGTCAGCGCGCACGGCCTGCAGCCGGTGCCGGTGTGGCGGCGCCTGGCGGCCTGGATCGCGGGCGGGCGCTCGCCGAGCGGTACGCACGCCGGCGCGCCCGACGGCGTCCTGCTCGCGGCCGGCGACGGCATCCGCGCCGGCGCGGTGCTCCACGGCGCCTCTCTGCTCGACGTCGCGCCCACCGTCCTCTACCTGATGGGCCTCCCCCTCGCGCGCGACATGGACGGCCGGGTGCTGACCGAGATGATCGAGGAGGACTTCACGCGCGCGCACCACCTGAGCTTCGTGCCCAGCTACGACGCGGTGGCCGCCACCGCGGACGCGGAGCCCGAGCCGGCGCCCGACCTCCCGCCGCTGCCGGACGAGCCCTGAGACCTCGCGCGGTTGTCCGCCCCTTCGGCCTCGGGTTACCATCGCGCGCCTTGGCCACCGCCGAAGACGTCCTCGCCCTCGACGT
>DATBIZ010000360.1:0-7191 GCA_036556645.1 Vicinamibacteria bacterium
ATCACGCCCACGATCCCGCCGCGCGGGAGCAGGAAGTTCACGTCGTCCATCAGCAGCTTGTCGCCGTAGGCCTTGCGCACGCCCTTGGCCTCGATGACCAGCTCGCCCAGCCGCGGACCGGGCGGGATGGTGATCTCGGCGGTGCCGTCGCGCTTCTCGGCCGCCTGCTCCTGGGCCAGGAGCTGCTCATAGTGGCTCAGGCGCGCCTTGCCCTTGGCCTGGCGCGCGCGAGGCGCCATGCGCACCCACTCCAGCTCGCGCTGCAGCGTGCGGCGCCGCGCGGAGGCTTCCTTCTCCTCCTGGGCCAGGCGGTTCTGCTTCTGGTCGAGCCAGGACGAGTAGTTGCCCTGCCAGGGGATCCCGGCCCCGCGGTCCAGCTCCAGGATCCAGCCGGCCACGTTGTCCAGGAAGTAACGGTCGTGGGTCACCGCCACCACGCAGCCCTTGAACTCGGCCAGGAAGCGCTCCAGCCACGCCACCGACTCGGCGTCGAGGTGGTTGGTCGGCTCGTCGAGCAGCAGCATGTCGTTGGGCTGCAGCAGCAGCCGGCAGAGCGCCACCCGGCGGCGCTCGCCCCCCGAGAGCTTCGTCACGTCGGCGTCCGGCGGCGGCAGCCGCAGCGCGTCCATGGCGATCTCGACGTGCCGGTCCAGCTCCCAGAGGTTCTGGGCGTCGATCTGGTCCTGCAGCCGTCCCAGCTCGTCCTGGTTCTCCTCGGACCAGTCCGCGGACAGCTCCTCGTAGCGCTGCAGGATCCGGCGCTTCTCGGCCACCGCCTCCTCGACGTGCTCGAGCACGTTCTTCTTCGGGTCGAGCTGCGGCTCCTGGGGCAGGAAGCCGATGCGCGTGCCCTCGGCCGCGAACGCCTCGCCGGCATAGTCCTTGTCCACGCCGGCCATGATCCGGAGCAGCGTGCTCTTGCCCGCGCCGTTGGCGCCGAGCACCCCGATCTTGGCGTCGGGGTAGAAGGAGAGCCAGATCCCGCGCAGGATCTCCTTGCCCTGCGGCGTGACCTTGCGGAGATCCTTCATGGTGTAGATGAACTGCGGCGGCATGGCCCTCCCTGCTGCGCCCCTGGGGTCGCGGAGAAAAGGCCTATTGTGCCACGGGTGGCGGAGCGGCCCCAGCCACGGAGGCGCCGGATCGCGCGGCCCCCGCCCGCCAGGCTTGAACGAGGTGGGCCGGATGGACGACGATCTGCCCACACCGATGCCCGTGGCGAAGGCGATCCTCTGGGGCGGAACGCTGGTCGGCGTGCTCGACATCGCGGCCGCGATCACGCTGTGGGCCGCGCGCGGCGTGGCGCCGGTCCGCATCCTGCAAGGCATCGCCAGCGGGCTCCTCGGCCCCGAGGCCTTCCGCGGCGGCGCCTTCACCGCGGCGCTGGGGCTGGCGCTCCACTTCGTGATCGCCTTCGCCGTGGCCGCGGTGTACTACGCGGCCAGCCGCTCCTGGCCCGTGCTCGTGCGGCGCGCGGTCCCGTGCGGGATGGCGTACGGCGTCCTCGTGCACCTGGTGATGGACACGGTCGTGCTCCCGCTCTCGCGCGGGACCTTCCGGCGACCGCCGTGGCCGGTGGCGGTGGCCATGGTGGCCATCCACGTGCTGTTCGTCGGCCTGCCCGCCGCGCTGGCCGTGCGCCGCCACGCCCCGGCCGCGGGGACGCCTCCGCGCGTGGACGAGCCGGCGGCCGCCCGGACCCGATAGCGGATGGACATCCTCCGCGCCATCGGCGACACGCCGCTCGTCCGGCTGCGCAAGGTCGTGCCGGCCGGCTGCGCGGAGATCCACGTCAAGCTGGAGTGGGAGAACCCGACCGGCAGCCTGAAGGACCGCATGGCGCTGGCGGTGATCCAGCGCGCCGAGCAGGACGGACGGCTCGAGCCCGGCGGCACGGTCGTCGAATACACCGGCGGCAGCACCGGCACGTCGCTGGCACTGGTCTGCGCGGCGAAGGGCTACCGGATCCGCATCGTCACCTCGGACGCGTTCAGCCGGGAGAAGCGCGACCACATGGCGGCGCTGGGCGCCGAGCTGACGCTGGTGCCGAGCGAAGGCGGGATGACGACGAAGAAGCTGATCCTCGACATGATCGAGACGGCGCGCGGGTTGAGCCGCGAGCCGGGCACGTATTGGACCGACCAGCTCCGAAACCACGACAGCATCGCCGGCTACCACGGCCTCGGCGAGGAGATCTGGACGCAGACGCGCGGCGAGGTGGACGCGTTCGTGCACTGCGTGGGGACGGCGGCCTCGTCGCGGGGGGTGGCCGCCGTGTTGAAGCGCCACCGGCCGGGTGTCCTGACCGTGGCCGTCGAGCCGGGCGAGTCCGCCGTGCTGCGCGGCGGGGCCCCCCGGCCCCACGGGATCGAGGGGGTGGGCATCGGCTACACGCCGCCGCTGTGGGACCCGGCGCTCTTCGACGAGGTGGCGGCGGTGACGACCGCGGACGCGAAGGCGATGGCCCGGCGCCTCGCGCGCGAGGAGGCGCTCTTCGCGGGAACCTCCTCCGGCGCGAACGTGGTGGCCGCGATCGAGGTCGGCCGGCGGCTGGGCCCGCGCGCGAAGGTGGTCACCCTGATGGCGGACTCCGGGCTCAAGTACCTGAGCACCGACGTGTATCGGAGCCGCTCCCCGGTTCCCACCGCCTAGAAGTTGAAGCGCGCCGTGAAGCCGAACGTCCGCGGCTGGTTGGTCAGGAAGCCCACGCGCGCCCGCGTGCCGCGCTCCTGGTCGATCGCGAGCAGCGCGCGCTCGTCGGTCAGGTTGTTGGCGAACAGCGCCACGTCCCAGTTGCCGCGCAGCACGCCCACGCGCAGGTTGACGATGTCGTAGGCCGGCAGCTCGGGGTCGAAGCGGAAGGTCGAGGCGGTGAGCGGACCGCCGATGGTGTTCGGCGCGAACGAGAGCAGGTCGACCGTGCCGAACGCCGGGTCCTGGTCGCCGATCTGCGTGAAGCGCGACCCGATGTGCTGGTAGGTCCCGGTCAGGTAGGCGAGCGCGTTCTGCCACACCGGCCGCTGGTAGGTGGCCGAGGCCGCGATCTGCACCTCGGGCACGGTGGGCAGGCGGTTGCCCTCCTGGATGCCGGAGACCACGCTCACCGCGCCCGCCCCCGAGGTCGAGGTCAGCGTGGAGCGCAGCTCCGAGTCGTTGAAGCTGCCCGAGACCGAGAAGTCGAAGTTCTGGCTGGGGGCCGCGCTGAACTCCACCTCCACCCCGCGGCTACGCGCCTTGGGCACGTTGAAGATCACGCGGGACGAGCAGGACCCGGCGGTGACGGTGGCCTGCAGGTCTCGGATGTCCATGTTGAACGCGGCGATGTTGAACGTCCCGCGCCCGCCCATCACGCGCGACTTGGCCCCGACCTCGTAGTTCCAGGCCGTCTCGTCCTCCCAGGTCTCGCGGCCGCCGAAGGTCACCAGGTCCTGCGCGGTGCACAGCGGCACGTTGAGGGGATCGTTGATCCCGCCCAGACGGAAGCCGCGCGCCACCTGGGCGTTGAGGGTGACGTCTTCGCTGGCCCGGAAGCTGGCGATCACGCGCGGGGCGAAGCCGTTCGCGTTGGTGGAGCCGGGGGTCGAGACCAGCGACGTGCCGGTGTTGTCGTTGCCGAACAGCCCGTCGAAGATCTGGTCGCGGTCCTCGCTGAAGTCGTAGTAGCGCAGCCCGCCCGTGAGGTGCAGCCGGTCGGACACCGAGACCGTCGCCTCGCCGAACACCGCGAACTGGCGCAGGTCGTAGGCCAGGTCCGAATAGAAGAGGATGTCCTTGCCCGCGCGCAGGCCGCGGGTGGGGATGCCGGAGAGGTCCTCGAACCCGGCCACCAGCAGGCTCTGCCCGTACTTGCGGTCGTTCTGGCTGTAGAACCCGCCCAGCACCCAGCTCAGGCGCTCGCGCGCCCCGCCCAGGCGCAGCTCCTGCGTGAACACCTTGGACGTGGTGGCGTCGTCGAGCGGCGCGTCGAGGGCGTAGATCCGTTCGGGCAGCCCGATGCTGCCGCCGGTGATGCTCGCGGTCAGCGCGCCCGCGTCGCGCACCACGAGCACGTCCCGGTACGTGTAGGACGTGATGGAGGTCAGCTCCGCGCTCCCCCAGTTGTAGCGGAGGTTCAGGTCGCCGAGCAGGAAGTCGTCGGTGAACGGCTCCTCGATCTGCGTGAACTGCTCGCGCTCGCCGAGGTTCACCGCCGGCCGCGTGGTCGTGAACGGGTTGCCGAGGATGTTGTAGGCGTCGATCCGGTTCCAGCCGTCCGTCTCCACGCGCTGGTAGACCACGCGCGGCGTGATCGTGAACCGCTCGCCCGGCGCGATGCGCAGGGCGGCGCGCACGCCGGTGCGCTGGCCGTCGTTGACGTCCTCCTGGACACCGCGGCCCGGCTGCTTCGCGTCGATGTACCCGGGGAGGCGGCTGTAATAGGCGGCCACGCGCAGCGCGGCCTGGTCGCCGGCGGGCAGGTTGAAGCCGAACTTCGCGTTGCCGCCCAGCCCCCCGCCCTGGACCGCGCTCCCCCCGATCTCGCCGAACCACCGCGTCACGCCGATCTGCGGCGGGTTGCTGATGTAGCGGACGGTGCCCGAGAGCGAGCCGGCGCCGAAGAGCGTGCCCTGCGGGCCGCGCAGCACCTCGATGCGGCCGACGTCGAACAGGTCGATGTCCGGCGTGAACAGCGAGAGCGAGATGATCGAGTCGTCGAGGTAGGCCCCGACCTGCTCCTTCACCCCGGGCTGGTCGCGCACGATCTGCCCGGCGGACACCCCGCGCATCGCCACCTGGCTCTGCCCCGGGCCGAGGTTCTGGACCGTGAATCCGGCCACGTTCGCGGCCACGCCCTCGATGTCCTCCACGCCGCGCTGGCGGAGCTGGTCCTCGGTGGGCGCGGCCACCGAGAACGGCACGTCCTCCACGTTCTGCTCGCGGAGCATGGCCGTGACCGTGACCTCCTCCTCGCGTCCCGCCTCGAGCGCGAAGTCCGAGGTGGCGCTGCCGCCGCTCTCGACCTTCACCTCGGCCTGCGTCTGGCGGCCGAAGCCCCGGTACGACGCCGACACGGCGTACACGCCCGGCGCGACGCTCACCGAATAGGTGCCGTCCGCGCCCGCGGTGACGGTCTGGACGGCGCTGGTCGCCTGGTTGGTCACGGTGACCGAGGCGCCGGAGATCGCGGCCCCGGTCACGTCGCGCACCACCCCGGTGATGCGGCCGTCCGTGCCCTGGGCGCCGGCCGGCAGCGCGAAGCCGGCGAGGGTCAGCGCGACCGCCAGGAACCGGCGGAGGGAGATCATGGGCAGGCCTCCTCGAAGTGTATCGAGCGGAATCTTAGTGCACTTCCCGCCGCTGCACCTCGCCCTTGGCCGCGAGGCCGAACCGCGGCTCCACCCGGGCCAGCCGGTCCAGGGCCAGGTCCGCGGCGTAACGGCCCACGGCCGGACCGTGCTTGAAGCCGTGGCCGGATCCGGCGCCGACCAGGATCGCGTTCGGCCAGCGGGGATGCCGGTCCACGAGCAGGTCGCCGTTCGAGCTGTTCTCGTACTGGCAGACGCGCGCCTCGGTCAGCGGCTGCGCGGCCAGCGCCGGGAAGCGGCGGGAGAGGTAGGCGCGCACGTCCGCGAGTCCCGCGGCGCTCGGCCGGCGGTCGCCGGAGTCCGGGTCGAAACGCTCGCCGTGTCGGTCGTGCGCGATCTTGAACCCGCGCGCCTCCAGGTCGGGGAAGCCGTAGTAGATGTCGCCGTGGTTGAAGTCCGCCCAGCCGGGCAGCCGCGCGGGCTGGAACCGCTCGTCGCCGTCGGGCGGCGCGAAGAAGAACACCTCCTGCCGCGTGGGGAAGATGCGCGGGCCGAGCAGCGACGGGAAGAGCTTCGGCAGCCAGGGCCCGCAGGCGAACACGTAGCGCTCGGCGCGCAGGGTGTCGCCGGTGGCGGTCCGCAGCCCCTCGAGCGGCGCGGAGTCGGCCGGCGGCCGGATCGCGGCGAGCCGGTACTCTCCGCCGGCGGCCACGAACTCCTGCGCCAGCGTCAGCACCGCGCGCCGGGCCATCAGCGCGCCCAGACCCGGCTCGAACAGGCCCACCTCGACGCCGTCCCAGCGGATCTGCGGATAACGGCGCCGCAGCGCCGCCGCGTCGAGCACGTCCAGGGGGAGGCCCAGGCGGCGGTGGGCGTCGATGCTCTGGTCCACGAACGGCTCCCGGCGGCCGAAGAACATCAGCACGCCGGTCGGATGGAAGACCGGGAGGCCGGCGCGCGAGGACAGCCAGCGCCAGTCCGCGAGGGAGTCCCAGGCCAGGCGCGTGTAGACGTCGTCGGCGCCGTAGATCGTGCGGGTCATCCGCGATTCGCCGCCGGACGAGGCGCGCGCGTGCGCGGGACCGGAGGCGTCGAGCAGCAGCACGCGCCGGCCCGCGCGCCGCAGGTGCCAGGCCGTCCACGTCCCGAACACGCCGGCGCCCACCACGACCGCGTCCCACCCGGCGGCGGCTCGCGCGCGGCCGCCGATCGCGGTGAGCGCGGCCGCGCCGGCCGCGCGGCCGACGAACGCGCGGCGGCTGATCACGGTGCCGGCACCATGCCCGGCGGCGGCCGGCGGTTCGAGTTGTCGATGTCCGCGGCGATCAGCCAGCGGCCGTCGGGCGCGCGGCGGAGCGCGAGCACGAACTTGCCCACGTCCTCGCCGCCGGCCTCGCGCGCGAACGCGCCGATGACGTACCCGACGTCGCCCTCGGTGGCGTAGGCGAGCGCGCGCAGGACCAGCGGCCCGCCGGCGCCGCCGTACGCCTGCCGGATCGCCTCGCGCCCGCGCACCGGCGGGCGGCCGCTGGCCAGCACGAGACCGTCGTCGGCGAAGAGGGCGGCCAGACCGGCCGGGTCCTTCTCCCGCCACGCCCGCTCGTAGTCGCGCAGCACGCGGTCGAGCGCGGGCGACAGCGCGACCGACGGCACTGCCGGCGGCGCCTCCGGGGGTGCGCCGCCCGCGGCCACCGGGGCCAACGCGAGGACCAGGCTAGCCGCGGCGCGTCCCATCGCTCACCTCCCGCTCCGCGCGGGCCTCGACCCACGCCGAGAGCTCCTCCATCGTCTCCAGCAGCGCGTCCGGATTCGCCGCGCGCAGCTCGTCCGCGGTCAACCGCGCGAACGTGTCCGTGAGCGGCGGACCCACGCAGGCGCGCAGGGCCGCGTCCGGAGGCACATCGCG
>DATBIZ010000361.1:0-5505 GCA_036556645.1 Vicinamibacteria bacterium
GGCGAGTGGTTCCGCGTCGGCGGCAAACACGTGGACCGCTTCGAGGCCGAATACGCCAGGCTGACCGGCTCTCCGCACTGCCTGGCCACTGCGAACGGGACCAGCGCGCTGATCCTGTCCCTGCAGGCGCTCGGGGTCGGCGCCGGCGACGAGGTGATCGTCCCGCCCTACACGTTCGTGGCCACCGTGAACGCGGTGCTGCTGCTGCACGCCCTGCCCGTCTTCGTGGACACCGACCCCGACACCTTCCAGATCGACGCGCGGAAGGTGGAGGCCGCGATCACGGAGAACACGCGCGCGGTCGTCCCGGTGCATCTCGGCGGCTCCGCGGCCGACCTGTACACGATCCTCGAGGTCGCGAACCGCCGCGGCATCCCCGTGGTCGAGGACGCCTGCCAGGCGCACCTCTCCGAGTGGAAGGGCCGCAAGCTCGGTACCTACGGCCGGACCGGCTGCTTCAGCTTCCAGGCCAGCAAGAACCTGAACTCCGGTGAGGGCGGCGCGATCCTGACCGCGGACCCGGCGCTGCTCGACGCGCTCTACGAGAGGCACAACAACAGCCGCGGCCGCGGCCAGCGCGGGGCCGATTTCTCGTACCGGGGCCCCGGCGTGAACCTGCGCATGACCGAGTTCCAGGGCGCGCTGCTGCTCGCGCAGATGGCGCGCCTGGAGGCCCAGGCGAAGCGGCGGGACGAGAACGCGGCCTACCTGACCGCGCTGCTGAACGAGGTCGGCGGCTTCACCCCGGCGAAGACGCACCGGCACTGTACGCGCAACGCGTACCACATCTTCATGAGCCGCTACGACGGGTCGCAGTTCGCGGGGCTGCCCCGGGCGGGGTTCCTGAAGGCGATGCGCGCGGAGGGGATCCCGATGTCGCCCGGCTACTCGCCGCTGAACCGCGAGCCGTTCCTGGAGGCGACGTTCGCGAGCCGCGGGTTCCAGCGCGTGTTCCCGCCGGCGCAGCTCGACCGGTGGCGTGAGCGGAACCGGTGCCCCGTCAACGACAAGCTGTGCGGGGAGGCGGTGTGGATGGGACAGACCACCCTGCTCGGGCAGAGGGAGGACATGGAGCAGATCGCCGCGGCGGTGCGGAAGGTGAAGACGCACGCCGCGCGCATCGCCGCCGCCACGAGCGACTAGGCGCGGCGGCCCTGTTCGTGCGACGCCCTCCTCGGCCCGGTGGTCACTGCGCCGTCCACCCCCCGTCCACGAACAACGCGCTCCCGGTGACGAACGCGGCCGCGTCCGAGGCCAGGAAGACCGCGGCCCCCGCGATGTCGTGCAGCTCCCCCCAGCGCCCCATCGGGATCTTCTCGATGAACGCCTTGTACTTGACCGGATCGGCCAGGAGCTGGCGGTTCATGTCCGTGGCGAAGGGACCGGGGCAGATCGCGTTGACCGTCACGCCGCGCGCCGCCCACTCCAGGGCGAGGACGCGCGTGAGGCTCACGAGGCCGGCCTTGGACGCGGCGTAGGGGGCGCGGCCCGGCAGGGCGACCACGGCGAGGATCGAGCCGAGGTTGATCACGCGGCCCCAGCCGCGCTCGCACATGCCGGGACCGAGCGCGCGGGCGAGCAGGAACGGACCCTTCAGGTTCGTGTCCACGACCGCGTCCCAGTCCTCCTCGCTCAGCTCGGGCGCGGGCCCGCGCACGTTCACGCCCGCGTTGTTCACGAGCACGTCCACCGGACCGAAGTCGCGCCCGAGCTCGGCCACGAGACGCGTCACCTCGTCGGCGCGCGCGAGGTCGGCGCCGAAGGCGGCGGTCTTCCGGCCGGTGGCGCGGGCGATCTCCGCGGCGGCGGCCTGGCAGGCCTCGAGCGCGCGGCTGGCGATCGCCACCTCGGCGCCGGCCTCGGCCAGCGCCTCCGCGATCACGCGCCCCAGCCCCCGTGCGCCTCCGGTGACCAGCGCGCGGCGTCCGTCGAGCCGGAAGCGGTCGAGCACGCTCACAAGCCGAGCGTGCCCTTCGCGTAGGCGGCGCACTTGCGCACGTTCTCGTCCTCGGCCGCGAGCATCGCGTCGGGGCCCAGGCCCGCGATGCGCGGCAGCGGCGCCGTCCAGGCCTGGGACAGGATCCGCTGCTCGAACGCGGCCACGCGCTCCGGGTCGCGGCGGCCGTGGGTGACCCAGTAGACGTCGTCGAGGTACGGCACCTTCAACGGGTCGCGCGTGATCATCTCCAGGCAGAAGTGGACGTCCGGCTTCGCGCGCCGCAGCACGTCCACCATGCGGGCCAGGGGCAGGAACCCTTCCCCCAGCGGCACCTCGGACAGCTCGAACCCGCGTTCGTGCCGGCGCACCGCCATGTCCTTCAGGTGCGTGGTCACCGCGAACGGCGCCAGCGTCTCGGCCGTGACCAGCGGGTCCTCCAGCAGCGAGACGTTGTTGCCGAAGTCCACGCAGGCGCCGAGGTGCGGGCTGCCGACCAGGCGGAGCAGCTCGGCCAGCTCGGGCGCGGTGTAGTCCTTGTGGTTCTCGATGCCGGCCACCAGCCCCGCCTTCGCGAGCCGGTCGGCCGCGCGTGGCAGGGCCGTGCGCCAACGCGTGTCGAACGCGCGCCAGTCGTCGGGCCGTTTGAAGTCCTCGTAGCGCCGGCCGGAGAGCAACGCCACCCGCCAGAGCCGGACGCCGAGCGCGCGGGACACCTCGACCGCCCGCGCGAACGCGGCCTCGTCCTCCAGCGTCCGGGCCGGCACCGACAGCTCCACGAAGAGCCCGAGACGCTCGGCCTGGCCGCGCACCTTCTCGATCAGCGCCGGCTCCCCCGCCCCGAGCTGGCCCAGCTCCATCTGGCATCCCGACGCACCGAACGTGCGGCACAGCTCGAGCAGCGTCTCGGCGGGCAGGCCGGCCGAGTTGCCGCCCTGCCGCAGCACGTCCCGGCCGCGGAGCATCCGGATCACGAACGAGGTGTAGGCCAGGCCGAAGGAGCCGGGCTTGCGCTCGGCGGCGGCCGCACTCACCGCGGCCCCGGCGGCGCTGAAGAGGAACTCGCGGCGGGTGGCGGGCATGACGCGCTCACACCGTTCCTGGCGGCAGGGCCGCGCGCAGCTCGCGGTCCCAGGGCGCCCGGTAGGTCTTGGTCAACATCGCGCGCGCCTCGGCGTCGCCCACGACATCCTCCTTCTCCGCGTCCCAGCGCACGACGCGTCCGAGCTTCATGGCGATGTTGGCCAGGTGACACGAGGTGACGCTGCGGTGGCCGCTCTCCAGGTCGGCGATGGGCGTGCCGCGGGACTTCACGCAATCGAGGAAGTTCCGCACGTGCGGCCGGAACTGGTCGCGCACCTGCTCGTAGCCGCGGTCCTCGAGGGGCGGGGTCCGCGGCGGCGCGCCGGCGCGGGGCGGCCGGGGCGGCCCGGTGAAGCGCGGGATCTGATCCTCCGCCGGGATGTCCGGGTCGGGCACCACCTCCATCCCGGCGCGGTTGATCACCAGCGTGCCCCGGGTGCCGTTGAACTCGAGGCCGCGGTGGGCGCCCTCGGACACCTCGCGGTTGGACCAGGTCGCGGTGAAGGACGGGTACTGGAAGACCGCCTCGAACACGTCGGGCGTCTCCCCGAAACCGCGGAGGGAGTGGCGGCCGCCGAAGGCCGCCACCGCGCGCGGCATCTCCCCGGTGATCCACTGCACGATGTCGATCTCGTGGGCGAGCAGGTTCGTGGTCTGCCCGCCCGAGTAGTCCCAGAACCATCGGAAGTGGTACACGCAGCGGTTGGGGTCGAAGGCCACCCAGGGCGCCGGCCCCAGCCACAGGTCCCACTCCTCGGCCGAGAGCGGCCGCACGCCGACCGGCCTGGTGAACCCCGCGCCGATGTTGCGATAGGCGGCCATCCGCGCGTGGCGCAGCGTGCCGATGCGGCCGCCGCGCACCAGCTCGGCCGCGCGCTGGTAGTGCGCGCCCGAGCGCTGCTGCGTGCCGACCTGCACCACGCGCCGGTGGTGTCGCGCCGCCGCCAGCATCCACGTGCCCTCGCGCACCGCGTGCGTGAGGGGCTTCTCGACGTACACGTCCTTGCCCGCCGCGCAGGCCAGGATCGTCATCAGCGCGTGCCAGTGGTCCGGTGTCGAGATGACCACGGCGTCCACGTCGTTCCGGTCGAGCACGCGGCGGAAGTCGGACAACCGCGCGGCCTCCGGCGCCATGGCCGCCGCCTCGTCCAGGTACGGCGCGTACACGTCGCACAGCGCGACGACCTGCGCCTCCGGCGCGGCCAGGAAGTCGAGCAGGTGGCGCTTGCCGATCAGGCCGAGGCCGACGCTGGCGACGCGCACGCGGTCGTTCGCGCCGAGCACGCGGCCGTAGGAGGCGGCGGTGGCGAGGCCGGCGCCGGTGATCGTCTTGAGGAAACTGCGGCGGGGCTCGAGCGGCACGTTAGTCCTCCAGGAGCGAGCGTCCGAAGAGCGGCTTGCCGGCGAGCGACACGTGGAAGCCGTAGGCGGCGAGCCCCACGATCGCGAGCAGCACCGGCCAGGCGCGCGGGGCGTACCAGGCGCCCAGGTCGAGCGTGACCGGCACCTCGAAGGCGGCGAACATCGTGAACAGCGTCGCGGCCAGCATCAGCAGCCCGCCGCGGGTGAGCACGGCCAGCATCGCCAGCGCGCGCAGGACGCCGAAGATCCAGCCCGTGACCGGATGCTCCCCGACCAGCGGCCCGCCCACCAGCCAGCACCACAGAAGCGCCGCCGCCCACTGGTTGCGGACCACCAGGCGCAGCAGCACCAGCATGAACAGGAACGTCATCGCGAAGAGCACGCCGCTGAACTGGTTCACGAAGAGCCGGAAGCCGACCTCCCTCATCTCGGCCAGCGTCTGCCCATGGACGAGCGGCCCGGGGGTCAGCGCGACGTAGCCGGCCCACGCGCTCAGGGGCAGGCCCGCCACGGTCACGTTCAGAAGGATCATGCCGAGGCCCACGCCCAGGAGCAGGTCGCGGCCGACGAGGGGATCCCGCACCTGCCCGGAGAGCAGGCGCTTCCAGGAGATCAGGACGTGCGGCAGCCGCCGCCGCGCGTAGGGCTCGAGCGCCACGTAGAGCACCCAGACCTGGAGCGCCCAGAGCGCCGGGTAGGCGAACACCTTGATCAGCACCCACAGCTCGTCGCCGAAGCTGGCCACGTGGTCCGCGCGGAACAGGCGTGCCGCGCCGTAGCTGAGGAAGATGAACGCGGCGACGCGCCGGGCGCCCTTGCGGTCGCCGCGGCCGAGCCGCAGGTTGCGGCGCGCGAGCAGCAGCCCCCCCACCGGCATGGCCAGGGCGAGGATCACCACGCCCACCTCGCTCACGGGCGTGGCCGACGGCGGAGGACCGCCCGGCATCCGGCTCGGCCCGTCCCACGGGGGCAGCAGCGCGAACCACACCGGACGGCCGTGGTACGCGGCCGCCTCGACGCGCACGGGCACGTCCGGTGCGCCCGGATACGTGCCGCGCCATGCGGCCTTGCGATCCGAGTCCACCGGAGCCGCCCACTCGGGCGGCACCGGGGCGAACGCCGTC
>DATBIZ010000362.1:0-7692 GCA_036556645.1 Vicinamibacteria bacterium
CGGCTGCCGGCCAGCAGGTCGGTCATGCCGATCACGCCGTTGAGCGGCGTGCGGATCTCGTGGCTCATGGTGGCGAGGAACTGGGCCTTCGCGCGCGCGCCGGCCTCCGCCTTCTCCCGCGCGTGCACCAGCGCCTGCTCCGCGAGCTTGCGGTGCGTGATGTCCGTGGCGATACAGACCACGTCCGGCGCGCCCGCTCCGGTGGGCAGCGCGCCCGCGGACACGCTGACCGGCACCGTGTCGCCGCCCGCGCGCGCCAGGCGCAGCTCGACCTCGTGCACGGCGCCGCCGCGCGACGCCGGGGCGAGCACCTGGTCGTGGAAGGCCTGCGCGCCCTCCGCGAAGAAGTCGCCGGCCCGCCGCCCGGCCACCTCGTCTGCGGCGCCGACCAGCACCCGGAACGCCCCGTTCGCCGTCTGCAGCCGCCCCGCCGCGTCCACCACGATCAGGGCGTCGGCCATGTGGGAGATGATCGACTCCATGTAGCGCTTGGCGACCAGCTGCTCGCGCTGCGCCCGGAGCTCCTCCACCATCCGGTTGAAGCGGCGCGCCAGCGATCCGATCTCGTCGCGGGACCGCGGCTCGATGTGGGCCTCGAGGTCGCCGCCCGCCACCCCGCGCGCGAGGTCCGCCAGCTCGAGGAGCGGGCGGCTCACGCGGCGGCTGACCACCACCGACACGGCGATGGCGGCCAGGGCCAGGCCCACGCCCATTCCCAGGACCAGGTTGCGCAGCCGCAGCACGGGCGCGAACGCCTCGCGCGCGTCCTGCACCACGACCGTGGAGCGGCCGGGCATGTTGATCGAATGGGCGTAGCCCACGAGGTACTCGCCGCCGCGCACGCGCTCGACGAGGAAGCCGGTGGGCCCCGCCCCGTGGGGCGGCGCCGCGCCGAGGCGCGCGCGCGCGAGGTCGGCGCGCACGGCGTGATCCGAGCCCGCGACGCCCGGCGAGAGCACGCGCCCGTCGCCGGCCAGCACCAGCGTGGTCGCGCCGGCGGGATGCGCGCCGTGGTCCGCTTGCAGGCGGCGGAAGAACGGGGCGAGGCTCCACCACACGCGGAGGCTGCCGACCGCGTGCGTCTCTTCGAACGCGGCGTGGATGGGGAACGCGCACGCCACCACCGCGAACGTGCCGTCTCCCCCCGTGTCGTCCACGCAGCGCGCGGATCCCGCGAGCGCGCGCGCCGAGAGCTCGGGCACCACGCGGCCGAGCCACTCGGGGCTGGTGGCGGCCACCACGCGTCCCGCGGGGTCCGCGACCACGCCCCGCACGAGCGTCCCCGCGCGCTGCTCGCGCACGAGGAAGCTGGAGATGCGGCCGTCCAGGTCGTCCGTGAGCACGTCCTGCATCAGCTCGAGGCCGGCCCAGGCGCGGGAAGTGGCCTCGATCTGGGCCGACTCGCGGTCGAGGGCCTCCGCGACGCGCGCGGCCCTCAGCTCGAACAGCCTTCCCAGGCTGGTCTCGAGGCTGGCGCGCCCGCTGCGGTAGGCGAGCACGCCGAGCAGGGTGAGCGGGCCGAGCGACAGGCCGAAGAAGAGGACGAGGAACTTGCTGCGGATCCGCACCGGACCGGCTCCTCAGGGCCCCGCGTCGAGGCGGTAGCCGGGGTCGCCCGGACGCCGGCCGTCGATGCGCACGACCTTGACCGTCGCGTCGATGGCGGCGGCGTCGATGAAGGCCAGGGCGTTGGACGCGTGCGACACCAGGCGCCGGGCGGCGGCGCTGGACGCCACCACCCGGGGGTACGCGGCAATCTCGCCCCGGTACAGCTTGCCGAGCCAGAACTGCTTGAGCTGCACGTCGGTCATCCGGTACACGCGCCGGAGCACGATCTCGCGCTCCGGCGTGCCGGCCTCGGGCAGTATAAGGTAGATCTTCCGGCCGCCCTTCCAGTGCTGGCGCTCCGCGCGGAACATCGCCAGCACGTCCTCCCACCGTAGGTCCCTCGTCTGGTTGCTGGGATGGACCACGAGCGCGACGTCGACCGGCCACGCCACGGCCGGTGACAGCATCGCCGCCGCGAGCATCGAGGCGCGGATCATCCTCATGCTGCCGCCACCGCCTCAGAACGTGAACGCGGCCTGGAGCGCGACGCTGGCATAGCCCGGACCCGGATCCGGCGCGTCGTGTCCCACCTCGAACTTGATCGCCGCCCACGGCCAGGGATCCGCACGCACGCCGCCCACGTGCCGGCGGAGGTCGCTCGCCGAGGCGTAATAGGGATGACCCGGTGCGCGGTCGAGCCCCTCGAACCGGTAGAAGGGCGTGAAGCGGCCGAGGCGGCGGGAGGCCTGCAGGTAGAAGCCGGAGGTGCGGAACCGGCTCTCGAGTCCGCCCTTCTCGCGGTGCGTGAGCAGCAGCACCTCGGCCAGCAGCTCGGTCCCGGAGTGCTGGTAGGTCAGGAAGCCTCCCACCACGCGCTCGGACAGCGGCGCCCGGGTCTCGGCGGCGGGCACGCGGTCGAAGCGCACGGCGCCGCCCGCCTTGAGCCCGGCGGGCGCGGGCAGCGCCCAGGCCAGCCAGAGGTTCACGGCCTTGTGACGGTCGAAGTCGCGCAGGTTCTCGAAACGATGCGCGACGGGGCCGCGGCCGTTCGTGAGGCTCGCGCTGTACTCGACGCGCCCCCGGCCGGCGGCCCGACGGCCCGAGACCCGAAGCCCCAGCTCGTGCACGGGCAGGACGCCGCCTTCGTCCTCGAACTCGTACACCTCCGGCCGGTGCGCGGTGGTCTGGAACCAGGCCCCGTGGTGGTACGCCTGGTTCCAGTGGCCGAGCATCGTGTGCATGCGCCCGAGCGCCACGTTCACGAGGTCCGAGTGCGAGTACTCGATCTGGTACCTCTCGACGTCCACGAGCGGCTCCTGATCCTCCGCGGGCTCGAACACGATCTCGGTCAGGAAACTCAGCTTTTCGGAGAGCTCCGAGGTCACGAACAGGTCGAGCTCGCCGAGCGAAAACGTCTGGTCGCGTTGTGTATCGAATTCGTTACGGAAATCGACGTTGCCAAAACCCTTGATGACCAGCCGAGGGGGGCTCTCGTCGGGGGTGGACGCGGGGGGAGCGGCGACCGTGGTCTGGGCGGCGGCCGGCGGCACGACGAGAACAGCCGCCGCCATCAACCACCGCCCGGCCCTGCGCATGGCGCCACCTCCGATCCGAGGCGGCGTCGTCCGCGCACCGGAGGGACCCCGGACGACAGAGGCTAAGGACTGCGGCGCCGCCTGTCAACCGCACGGACGATCCGGGCGCCTGGCGGCACGAACCCAACAAATCACCCAGGCCGCATGGCGCCGGACCGGGGCGATCGCACGCGGGTGTCAAATTCCCAGTTGACAATGATTCAACAGATCCATAGATTCTTCTCTCCTTCCCTCTGACGAAGATTGGGCGTGGCGGATGGTGATTCGCCAGTGCCGGACGATGGGCGCGCACGGGGGCGTGCCGGGTCGCTTCACCGACCGTCGAGGCGACCGTGGGTGAGGTCCCGACTTTCGGCGCCGGCGCGCAGACGCAGCGGCGCGTCATGGCCATCGCGCAGGCCCCGCTCTTCCGCGGGGCCTCGGAGCAGGAGAAGGGCCAGCTCGCGGCGTCGGCGCGGGACTGCGCGGCGGCGCGGCGCGAGGTCTTCGTGGTGCAGGGGCAGCCTGCCCACGAGTCGTTCCTGCTCTGCGCCGGACGCGTCAAGCTGACGCAGGTCTCCGCCGACGGCCAGGAGTTCATCCTGCGTCTGGTCGGACCGGGAGAGCACTTCGGGGCGCTGGGCGTGCCGCCGGGCGACACGCACCCGGCCACCGCCGAGGCGCTGGAGCCGAGCCAGGCGCTTCAGTGGGCACGGCGCCAGCTCGACGGGCTGGTCGAGCGCTCGCCGGTGCTCCACGCCAACGCGCTGCGCATCGTCAGCCAGCGCCTGCGCTCCGCCGAGGAGCGGTGCCGCGAGATGGCCACCGAGCGGGTCGCGCAGCGCGTGGCGCGCACCCTGTTCCGGCTGCTGGGCCACGTCGGCCGTCCGAGCGGCGGCGCGGTACACGTGTCGCTGACCCGAGAGGAGCTGGCCCAGATGACGGGGACGACGCTGTTCACCGTCAGCCGGCTCTTCTCGCGCTGGGAGGCCGAAGGGCTGATCCGCGCCCGGCGCGAGGGTGTCCTCATCGACGATGCGGCCGGCCTGGTGCGCGTGGCCGACTCGTGCCCGCTCGAGCGCCACGGCAGCGCGAGCTGAGGCCGGACCGGGGAAACGGGGACCACCGGCTTTGCGCCAGGGCAAGGACGAGGTCCGCCCGCGGGGCTAGCCTGGACCGTTGTCTGCTCGGTGACGCCGGTGCCGCGCCGCGCGGCGCCGAGTACCGGCCGCGCGACCGGGCCTTCCCCCCGGCGTCACCGAGGACCGCCGTCGCCGGCGGCCCGGAGTGACGTCGGGCGAGGGACGAGCGAGAGCGCGGGCCGCGCGGCCGCCGGCGCGTCGTCTCCGCCGAAGCGAACGCCCATCTGGCGCAGCAGCGCGAACGGCGGATCGCCGCCCGCGAACACGAACACGTCGTCGTTCGCGACGGTCACCGCTCCCCCGGGCCCCTTGAGGCGGACGGCGTCGGCGCGGATCTCCTCGACCTCCGAGCCGAACAGGGCCTCCACGCGGCGGGCCGCGAGCAGCGCGGCGAAGCGCTCCTCGTTCTTCTTCTTGATGCGCACCAGCTTCTCGCGCCGGTAGGAGAGCGTGACGCGGTTGCCCGGCTGCCGGCTGAGGCCGATGGCGGCCTCCACCGCGCTGTCGCCGCCTCCCACGATCAGCACGCGCCGGCCCCGGTACGACTCGGCGTCCACGAGCTGGTACATCACCTTGGGCAGCTCCTCGCCCGCCACGCCCAGCTTGCGCGGCGTCCCGCGCCGGCCCAGCGCCAGCACCACCGAGCGCGCGCGCGCCATCCCGGACGTGCCGGTGCGGACGGCGAGGACTCCGTCCTCGCGCTCGATCGCGGTGACCCGCTCGCGGAAGCGGATGTCCAGGCGGGCGCGCTCCGCGAGCTCCTGGAAGATCTCGAGCAGGGCCTCCTTCTCGTACTCCGCCTCCTCCAGTCGTCCCCACACCGGGATGTCCACGGCCTGCGCCAGGACCAGCTTGCGGCGCGGATAGTGGAAGACGGTGCCGCCGAGGTCCTCTTCCTGCTCGAGCACCACGTGCGACAGCCCGCGCGCGCGGGCCGCCGCCGCCGCCGCGAGCCCGGCCGGGCCGGCGCCCACCACCACCACGTCGAGCACGTCCGGGGGTCCGCCGCGGCGTCCGGCCGCGGCGCGCTGCGCGATGCGCTCCACCACCTGCTGCGCCTGCAGGATCGCGTTCTTCACCAGGGCCAGCCCGCCCAGCTCCCCGGCGATGTAGATGCCGGGCACCGTGGTCTCGTTCCACCGGTCGAGCAGCGGCACGTCGTGCCGGGACTTGAGGTCTCCGAGGCCGACCTCGATCGCCCCCACCGGGCAGGCCGGCTCACAGCGGCCGTGCCCCACGCAGCGCAGCCCGTTCACCACCGTGGCCGTGCCTCCCACGATGCCCAGCACGTCCCCCTCCGGGCAGGCATCCACGCAGGCGCCGCAGCCGATGCAGCGCTTGGCGTCCACGAAGGGGTACTGCGCGGTGGGGCGGTCGATGCCCAGGCGGGACGCCTCCTCCTTGCGCGCGCGGTCGAGGTGGCGCCGGCGCCGGAAGCCGACCGCGTAGGGGACGACCACGGCCGCCGCGACCACGAACGCGACGCACCACTGCAGGGCCTCAGCGCTCATCGCCACCTCAAAAGACGATGCCGAGCTCGGCAAAGCCGCGCATCCCGTCGAGGTCGTCGCCGCCCGTGCGTTCCACGTCCGCGAGCAGGTAGAGACGGCGGCCCAGCTCCGCGCGCGCGGTCAGCCGCTGCCACTCGGTGACGCGGCTCTCCCCGGTCGCCTTCACCGTGTAGAGCGAGCGGCCGTAGGAGAGATCCAGGAAATGGCCGCCGGCGAACCGGCGGCCGGCGTGGGCGTAGGCGAGCCCGCCGTGCGTGTAGCCGTTCGAGAACGCGGAGCCGTCCATCCCGACCGACAGCCCCAAGAGGTTCGCGTGCCGCAGGCCCGCGTTGGCCGAGTACGCGTTGGCCAGGCTCAGCTCGGGATGGCGCCGGTCCGGCTCGCGCAGGCTGGCCCCCCCGCCGAGCGACAGGCCGAAGCCGCCCGGCCGCGTGAGCTGGAACCCGGCGCGCAGCCCCTGGTAGAGCAGGCCGTCGAAGAGGTCCTCCGGCACGAGCCGGTTCCGCTGGTAGCGGTAATTGCGCCGGCCGTCGTAGGACACGAACGCCGACGCGCTCGCCCACAGGCGCAGGTTCGCGGAGACCGAGACGTTCGAGAGCTGGCCCGCCTTCCCGGTCGCGTCGTGCCGCCAGCCGCGGTTCACGTCGAGCTCCGCGCGCTGGAACACGGAGAGCCAGCGGCCGCGCTGGAGCCGGCTCTCCAGGCTCACGTATTCGCGGCTGGTCTCGCCTTCGGCCAGCTCCCGCACCAGGGCCAGGGTGGCCTCGTAACCGCCCGTGGCGTAGCGTCCACCCGGCGCCAGCCGCACGTACGCGCCGTACTTCGTGCCGGGGTTCTCCAACGTGTAGCCGTACATGTCCGCCTCGCGCCCGCCGAAGCCGCCCACCTCCACCAGCGGCAGCACCCGGTAGCGCGCGAGCCCCCCGTCGAGGGACCCGATGCCCACGAAGCGGTGCACGCCGATGCGGCCCAGCTCGAGCCCGAAGTCGTCCGCGGGCCTCTCGTAGCGCAGCGCCAGCTCGTACAGGCGGTCGTTGCGCTCCCGCTCCGGCGTGCGGGCGCTGAGCGCGCGCGAGCGCACGTCCTCGCGGCTGCGCAGGCGCAGCGCGAACGCGAGCGGCTGCCCCGCGATCTCGTACAGGCCCACGTCCAGCCGCGCCGTGCGCTGCTCGTAGCCGAGGGCGAACGCGCTCTGGTCCGACGAGCGCGCGTAGCCGACGGAGGCCGCTCCGCGCAGCCGCGCCCAGGGGCCGCGGCGCGGGGCGGCCAGCGCGGCGGCCGGCGACGGCGTGGGCGCCACGACCGGCGCCCGCGGGGCCGAGCCGCCGCCCGCCGCCGGGCGCACAAGCGCGGGCGCGCCCACGCGCACCGCGACGTCGCCCACACGCACCGGGCGCGTCTCCGAGACGATGCGGCACGAGGAGGACTGCTCGGAGACGTGCACGACCTCGAGCTCGGCCGCGGTGCCCTGGCCGGCGGCGACGCGCAGCCGGTCGCCGACGGACAGTCCGGCGGGTGCGCCGCCGTCGAGGTAGGCGTTGGCGGACGAGCGGTACTTCACGCGGAACGACGCCGTCGCCGCGCGCGCCGGCGCGCCGTTGCCGTTGCCGTTCGTGGCATGGGGCGTGGGGTCTTCGGCACCGGTCGCGGCCGGCGTGGGCGGCGGCGTCGGCGGCCGGACCGGGGGCGGAGGGCTCGGCAGCGCGGTGCGGCGCGGCGCCGGCACGTCCGGCGCTTTCGCGGGAGAGACGGCACCGGCGGCGGTGCGGCGTGCGGAGCGCAGCACGACGTCGCCCGCGACCACGGCCCGCGTCGAAGACAACACCCGGCACGCCACCGTGCCCGGGTAGAGCGCGACCACCTCCATCTCGGCCACGGTCGCGTCTCCCGCGACCACGCGCAGGCGCTCGCCGCGTG
>DATBIZ010000363.1:0-5725 GCA_036556645.1 Vicinamibacteria bacterium
CGCCGCGCGCTGGGGATCCCGGAGCACGGCTTCCGCGTGGGGTGGGTGGGCCGGCTGTCGGCGGAGAAGGGCTGGGACGTGTTCCTGCGCGCGCTGGCCGCGATGGGCGCCGGCCCGCAGGCGCCCAGCGCGTCGATCATCGGGGACGGGCCCGACGCGGGGGCGGCGCGCGCGCTCGCGAGCGCGCTCGGCCTCTCCGGCCGCCTGTGCTGGCACGGCACGGTCGGCGAGGCGGCGCGCCTCTACCGCGCGTTCGACGTGTTCGTGCTCAGCTCGCGCGCCGAGGGCACGCCGATGGTGCTCTTCGAAGCGATGGCGGCCGGGGTGCCGATCGTCGCCACCGCGGTGGGGGGCGTGCCCGACGTGCTCTCGCCGGAGGTGGCGCGGCTCGTGCCGCCCGGCCGGACGCAGGCGCTGGCCGCCGCCATCCTCGGCGTCCAGTCCGATCCCGCCGCCGCGGCCGCCCGCGCGCGCGCCGCCCGCGCGCGCCTCGAGCACGACTTCGACGTCGCGGCCTGGGCCGCGGAATACGAGCGGGTGTACCGCTCGGTGATGCGGTGGCCCGCCTCCGCCTGGCGAGGCCCGGTGAGGTACGCATGCTGAGCGAAGACGGGATCTCCGCGGAGGGCGCGCCGCCGCGCCGCGCGCCGCTGCGCGTCGCGCTGTTCGGGTGCGGCCGCATGGGCCTGCAGCACCTCCGCGCGATCGCCAGCGCGGGCGAGGCGGTGGTCGCCGGCATCGCCGACCCGGCGCTCGACCGCGGCGCGCTCGAGGGGCTGCTGCCGCCGGACGCCGTCGTGTGCGCGGATCCGGCCGAGCTGCTGGCGCGCGCCCGGCCCGACGTGGTGCACGTGGTCACGCCGCCGGAGACCCACGCCGCGCTGGCCCGGCTGGCCATCGAAGCGGGCTGCCACGTGTACGTCGAGAAGCCGTTCACGCCGACGCGGGCCGAGGCGGACATGCTGCTGCGCCTGGCGGCCGAGCGCCGCCTGAGCGTCTGCCCCGGCCACCAGCAGCTCTTCGAGCCGCCCGCGCTGCGCATGCTCGAGGCGCTGCCCGCGATCGGCCGGGTCGTGCACGTGGACTCGTATTTCTCGTTCCGCACGGTCCGCCGCGCGATCACGCCGGTCGAGCAGGTGAAGGACGTGCTGCCGCACGCGGTGTACCCGGTGGTCGAGCAGCTCCGCGCCGCGGGCGGCGGGGCGCCGGGCGAGCCGATCGCGGTGACCGGCCTCGACGCCCACGCGGACGGCGAGCTGCGCGCGCTGGTGCGCCTCGGCCATTGCACCGGCAGCATCCTCGTGAGCCTGAACGCACGGCCGATCGAGCAGTACCAGCACGTGGTCGGGACGAACGGCTCGCTGCGCGCCGACTACGTGACCGGATCGCTGGTTCGGCTCGTCGGTCCCGGCACCGGCGCCGGCCTGCTCCTCACGCCGTACCGCAGCGCGCTGCAGGTGCTGCGCGGCGCGACCGCGGGGTTCGCGCGGCGGCTGCTCGCGCGGCAGGCGTCTTATCCCGGCCTGCGCGAGATCGTCTCCCGCTTCCATCGCTCCATCCGCACCGGGGACGCGCCGCCGGTGGGCGGAGCCTCCATCCTCGAGACGGTCGCCCTCTGCGAGCGCTTCGGAGAGGCGCTCGACCGGGCCGAGGCGGAGGCCGAGGCGCGCGCCCGGCGGCGGCTGGAAGAGGCGCGTCCGGCCGCGGTCACGGCCGCGCGGCCGACCGTGCTCTTGACCGGAGGCACCGGGCTGCTCGGCCGCCGCGTGGCGCGGGAGCTGCGCGAGGCCGGCTTCCCCGTCCGCGCGCTCGCGCGCCGGCTGCCGCGGTATGCGGTGCGGGTGGCCGGGGTCGAGTACGCCGCCCACGACCTGGCGCGCCCGCTCGACGCGCGGCTGACCGCCGGCGCCGGCGTCATCGTGCACTGCGCGGCGGAGACGCAGGGCGGCCAGGCCGAGCACGAGCGCAACTCGGTGCGCGCCACGCGCCACGTGCTCGAGGCCGCCGCGCGCGCGCGGGCCCACGTCGTGCACGTGAGCAGCCTGGCCGTGCTGAAGCCGGCCGGCGCCGGCGCCGTGCTCGACGAGGATTCACCGGTGGACGGCGGCCACCTCGGCCGCGGCCCGTACGTCTGGGGCAAGGCCGAGTCCGAGACGCTCGCGCGCCGCCTCGGGCCCGAGCTGGGCGTGCGCGTGGCGGTGATCCGGCCGGGCCCGCTGGTGGACCAGCAGGGCTTCCAGGCTCCCGGCCGGCTCGGCCGGGAGCTCGGGCCGGTCTTCGTCGCGGTCGGCCGACGCGGCGATCCGCTGCCGGTATGCGACGTCGCGACCGCCGCCCGCGTGGTGCGCGCCTACCTGCAGGACTTCGACGCCGCGCCCGCGGTGTTGAACCTGGTGGACACCCCGGTGCCCACGCGCGGAGAGCTCGCCGCGCGCCTGCTCGCGTCGCGCCCGGACCTGCGCGTCGTCTGGCTGCCCGCGCTCGTGCTGCGCGCCCTCTCGGGCCCGCTCAAGCTGGCGCAGCGGCTGGCCCTGGGGCGCGGCCGCGCCGTGGACGTGTACGCGGCGTTCGCCTCCGAGCCGTATCGCACCGCGAGGGCGGCCGCGGTGATCGGCCGCGCCGGCTCCGCGCCGTGAGGACGACCGCGTCCACGACCGTCGTGCCCCGCCGCGGCGCCACGCGCGCCGCGGCGGCGTTGCCGGTCCCGCCGCGCCTCGCCGAGCCCGACGCGCGCTGGGACCTGCTGCTGCTGTGCCTCGCCGGCTACCTGCTGGCCTCGGTCGGGCGCGTCCATCAGCTCTTCCCGCTGCTCGGGCTCGTCCGGCCGGCGATCCTGACCGGCGCGATCGCGCTCGGCATCTACCTCTTCGGCACCCGCGTGCGTGGGCGCGCGGCGGACCTGCGCTGGCCGGCCACGAAGGCCGTGCTCGCCCTGCTGGGCTGGATGGTGCTCTCCGTGCCCGGCTCGCTGTCGCCCGGAACGAGCCTGGCCACGATCACGGGCGATTTCGCCAAGACGGTCGCCATGCTCCTGGTGGTGATCGGCGCGGTGCGCGGCCTGCGCGACGTGCAGCGCCTGGCCGCCGTGTACCTGGCGGCGGCGGCCACGTACGCCGCGGTGGTGATCGCCCGGTTCGACCTCGGCGGCGGCGAGAGCTGGCGGCTGGGCGACCTCTACTATTACGACGCCAACGACTTCGCCACGTTCGCGGTCAGCGCGATGCCGCTGGCCGTCTATTTCGTGCACGCGGCGCGCCGGCGGCGCTCCCGGATCCTGGCCGCGTCCGCGCTCACCACGCTGGCCCTCGGCCTCGTCTGGTCCGGCTCCCGCGGCGGTTTCCTGGCCCTGCTCGCCGTGGCCGCGTTCGTGCTCCTGCGCTACCGCGCGATCCCGGTGCGCTGGCGGATCGGCGCGACCGCGGTCGTCGCGGTCGTGGTGACGGCCACGGCCAGCGACCGCTACTGGAAGCAGATGGGCACGATCGTGGAGGACGCCGACTACAACCGCACCGACGAGAGCGGCCGGCTGCAGATCTGGCAGCGCGGCATCGGTTACATGCTGCAGTACCCGCTGCTCGGGGTGGGCGCGAACAACTTCGGCGCGGCCGAGGGGCTCCTCTCGCCGTTCGCCTACCGCCAGCAGTTCGGCGTGGGCGTGCGCTGGAACGCCGCCCACAACAGCTTCGTGCAGGTGGGCGCGGAGCTGGGTGTGCCCGGGCTGGTCTTCCTGGTGGCGGTGATCGCCAGCGCCCTGGCCGCCCTGCGCGCGGTGGGGCGCCGCGCCGCGGAAGGGGACGCGGCGGCGGCGGACGGAGCGCCGCTCGCGCAGGCGCTGACCGCTTCGCTCGCCGGCTTCGTGGTCGGCGCGTTCTTCCTGTCGCTCGCCTACTCGGCGATGCTCTACACGCTGGTCGCGCTCGCGGTCGCGCTGCGGAAGGTTTCCGCGCCGCCGCGGACCGGCCGGCGATCGGAGGTCCCATGGCTGCAACGGAGGCCTTGCGCGCCGCCGCCCCGCTCTACTACGGCGGCCTGCGCGCCCTGGGCGTCACCGCGCTCAACCGGCGGCTGAAGGACGCCGCGCTCGTCCTCTGCTACCACAACGTGGTGGCCGCCGGCGGCTGTGCGGAGGGGGACCCGGCCGTGCACATGGCCGCCGACCGGTTCGCGGCCCAGATGCGCTGGGTGGCGGCACGCTACCGCGTCGTCCCCCTGGGCGACCTGGTGGCGCGCCTGGCGTCGGGCGGGGCTTTGAGGTCGCTGGCCGCGATCACGTTCGACGACGCCTATGCGGGCGTCTTCGCGCACGCGCTGCCCGTGCTCGACGCGCTCGGGCTGCCCGCGACCGTGTTCGTGGTCGCCGACGCGGTGCGCGACCGCCGGACGTTCTGGTGGGACCGCCCCGAGGTGGTCGCGAGCGCCACGCCGGAACGGCGCGAGCGCTGGCTGACCGCGGCGCGCGGCGACGGCGCCGCGATCGCGCCGGGGCACGCGCCCGCGGATGCGGAGGCGACCCCCGGCGCGCTCCGGCCCGCGGACGGGCGCACGCTGCGCGAGTGGCTCGGCCGCCGCGTGGAGTACGGCGTGCACTCGGCCACGCACCGCTCGCTCCCCACGTTGACCGACGACGAGCTCTTCTACGAGGTCGTGCGCAGCCGCGAGATCGTGTACGAGACGACCGGCGTCCGGCCCGCCTTCTTCGCCTACCCCTACGGCCGCTGGGACGCGCGCGTGCGCGCCACGGTCGCCGCGGCCGGCTACCGCGCCGCCTTCACGCTCGACCCCGGCCTCAACCGCGCCGCGGCCGATCCCTGGGCGCTGCGGCGCGTGAACGTGCCCGCGGCCATCTCGCCGGCCGCGTTCGAGGCCTGGACCGGCGGCCTGCAGGCGCGGCGGTGAGGTCGCGGGCGTGCGCGGCGGTCCTCGCGCTCGCGGCCGCCCTGGCCGGGCGCCCGGCCGCGGCCGGGGTCGTCTTCGAGGACGACTTCGAGCGCAGCACGACCACCGCCGACGGCTACGTGTCGGAATGGGACGGGCCACCCAACCCGGCGGTGATGTACCTGACGCAGGGAACCGCGCACTCGGGCGGACAGGCGGTGGAGCTGCGCTACCTGCCGGGCTCGAGCGGGGCCAGCTTCATGTACCGCCACTTCGCGGGCCAGGACCGCGTCTACCACCGCTGGTACCAGAAGTGGTCGCCGGGGTTCGTCTGGGAGCCCTCCTCCACGAAGATGACGATCCTGCGGCCGCGCGGCGGCTATCCGCAGTTCTACCCCGAGGTGCTGTGGGCGAACGGGCAGCTCGCGATCCAGGCCCAGGTGATCGCGGAAGCGGGTTGGGACGCGCGGAACTTCTACCAGAACCAGGGCACGCCGATCGCGTTCCTGCCGGGCCGCTGGTACTGCATCGAGGTGTACGTCAAGCTGAACACGCCCGGGGCGGCCGACGGCGAGCTGGCCGCCTGGATCGACGGCGAGCTGAAGCTCTCCTACACGGGCCGGGAGTTCCGGGGCGACGAGCCGACCGACCCGGCGCCCTCCACCGCGCAGATCCAGGCGGTCGCGGTCAGCGGCCACTACGGCGGCCTCACGCCGGTGCCGGAGCTCCAGTTCTCGTGGCAGGACGACCACGCGGTCTCGACCGAGCGGATCGGCTGCCGGCCGGTGTCCGACGACTTCGAGCGCAGCGAGACCACGGAGTGGGGCACGATCCGCGGCTGGGACGGCCC
>DATBIZ010000364.1:0-1512 GCA_036556645.1 Vicinamibacteria bacterium
CCCCAGTGCCGCGACGCGAACGACCAGCCCAGCCGCGCGCGCGGCTGCGGCTGCCAGCCCGAGTAGTCGTTCCAGTCGAGGCGCGCGCCCACCGTGAGGCGGCCGCGGCCCCCGGCCAGCGTCCAGTCGTCCTGCGCGAACACGCCGGCGATGTCGTCGGTGCGGCGGGGAGGATCGAGCACGATGGCCGGGACCGCGGCGAAGTCGCCGGTGGAGGCGCGGTAACCCACGCCCAGCACGACCTGGTGCGCGGCGGCCGGCGCGAACGAGTGCTGGAGGTCGAGGTCCCACGTGTCGCGGCTCTCGCGATAGTGCGGCTCGCGCCGGAACGTGTGGTCGTAATACGCCTGCACCTGCAGGGCGCCCTCCCCGACCGGGCGCCGCCAGCGCGCGAGCAGGTTGCCGCCGCGCAGCGTCGCGTCTCCGTCCACCGTCCGCACGAACGGAGGGGTGTAGCTGGCGAACGCCGTCCGCTGCCCGGCCTCGCCGGCGTAGACGTCTCCCTGCACCGTGAGCTGGCGCGGCCCGCCGGGCTCCCAGTCCGCGCGGAAGCCGCCCTGGCCCATCCGCCAGTCGTCGAAGCCCGATCCGGCCAGGGGGTACTGGCCGTCGCGGTCGAAGTACTTGGCGTAGGCGCGGTAGTAGACGTCGCGCGAAACGCGGCCCCCGTACCGCGCGCGGCCGAAGGCGCGCTCCTCGGTGCCGCCGCCGAGCGTCATGTGCAGGCCGGGCGTCTCGCGCGCGGTCCGGCTCACCACGTTGATCACGCCGTTGATCGCGTTCGCGCCGAAGAGGGCCCCGCTCGGACCGCGGTGCACCTCGATGCGCTCCACGTCCTCGAGCAGCGTGTCCTGCACCTCCCAGTAGACGCCGGCGAACAGCGGCGTCCACACGCTGCGGCCGTCCACCAGCACGAGCACGGAGCGGCTCAGGGGGCTGGCGAAGCCGCGCACCGCCAGCGCCCACTTGTTCGCGTTGATGCGCGACACCTGCACGCCGGGCGAGCCGCGCAGCGCGTCGGCCAGGCTGGTGGCGCCGGCGCGCTCGATCTCGTCGCCGGTGACCACGTGGATGGCCCCGGACGCCTCCGCCCGCCGCTCCGGGCGGCGCGAGACGAGGCTCACCTCGAGGTTGGCCAGCTCGTCGATGGAGAGCTTGGTGAGGTCTTCGACGGAGACCGACGAGGCGAGGGCCGGGGACGCGTGGGCGGCCAGCAGCGCGGCCACGGCCGATCGAGCCCGCCATGGTGCGAGCGAGCGCACAGATTCACCCCCCTGCGCGCGCGCCGGGCGTCGCGAGGGGCGGGATGATAACACGCGTTAGCATTGGCCCCGTGCGCGCGGCGGCGATGGCGCTGGCGGCGGCGGCCCTGGCCCCGGGGTGGGCGGAGGCCGTGGGCGCGCTCGACGCCACCGTGTTCGTGCGCGTCACCGGCCAGCTCCGCGGCGAGATCCAGCACGCCTGGAAGGAGACGGTGGAGCTGCGCGACCTCGAGATCGCCACCGGCAGCGG